>JBDTWV010000098.1:0-7456 GCA_040006495.1 Dokdonella sp. | reverse complement strand
GACGTGGTGGAGCACCTCGACCTTTTGTTTGCCACGCTCATATGTCTTGCTGACGTCGCGAATTTCGACCAATGTGCTCATTGCCTTTCCTCGCTTGATGTCGCCGTTCCGGCGCATGCCGGAACCGTTCAATTTGTTTCGTTCGGCGAGCGCTATTTCGCTGCCGCCCTGAGGGTCACGCGCGCGCCGTCGGTCATTTCCGCCGGTGGCTGACGCACCACGCTTACGCCAACCGCGATGCCCTCGACCAGGCGCAAATCCGCATAGCTCTGACCCGGGGTGATGCTGCGCTGGTTCGCCTTGCCCGCCTCGACCACGAACACCGCATCCTTGCCTGCACGCTGCACGATGCTGTCGGCGGGTACCAGCACGCCTTTCGGCGGGGGCGGATCGGAGGCGCCGGCCGGCCTCGTCTGCTCGAGGAATGAAACGCGCACGCCCATGTCGGGCACGATGCGCGGATCCTTCTGGTCCAGCGCGACGCGCACTTTCACCGTTGCCTTGCTGCGATCAGCAGTCGGAATGATCGCGATGACATGTCCCGGGATCTTCCAGTCCTGATACGCGTCGAGTACCGCCTCGGTCGGCTGGTTGGCGGTGACGCGATTGATGTAGGACTCGTTGACATCGACCTCGATCTCCAGCGAATCCATGTCGACGATGGTCGCGATGCCGGTGCGCGTGAAGCCGCCTCCGGCCGAGAACGGCGACACAATCTCACCAACCTGCGCGGATCGCGCGACGATCACGCCCTTGAACGGTGCGCGCACCGTGCAATAGTCGAGCTGCACCTGCGCCGCCTGCACGCCGGCCTGGGCGAGCTTGACCTGCTCGCGCTGCGAGGCGAGCTGCGATTCCTGCGTTGTCACCTGGGTGCGCGCAACCTCGGCCGACTGGCGCGAAACCAGCTTGCGCGCGACCAGATCGTCAGATCGGCTTAGATCGCGCCGGCTCTGCGCAAGCTGCGCCTGGAACTGCGCAAGTTGCGACTGCGCGACATTCAGTTGCGCACTCGCCTGTGCCAGCGCCGCGCGTTGCGCCGAAGCATCCAGATGCGCGAGCACCTGGCCCTCCTCGACATGCTCGCCTTCCTCGACATGCTCGTCGACGATGGTGCCGGAGATCTGTGCCGAGACGGTCGCCTCGCGTCGCGCGGTCACGTAGCCGGTTGCCTGCAACACAGCGGTCGATGCCGCGTTGGCGCCCGCCGGCGCCGCCGCAGTCGCGGTCTCCACGACAAAGGTTTTGCCACCGCGCAGCAGCCACCAAGCGCCGGCGCCCAATCCGAGCAGCACCGCTACGGCGACGGCCACGCCGAGCCAAATTCCCGGTCCACGCGAGCGTTTTGCGGGCTCACTGCGGTCGATGCGCAATTGTTGCAACAAGTCCGATTGTTCCACTTGAACGTTCCAGGCGCGACGGGTCGTGCAGTCTGCCATAGACTCGGCAAATCGCCGTAGCGCGGCAAGGCGCGGCCATCACATCACGTACATGACAGATGTCACTCTGGGCTCGGCGGGAGTATGAGTATGCAGGGCTTCCGAACCGGAACCGCGCTGTTATCCTGAGTGTTTCCACTCATCGGGTTCCCAGCATGTCGTACGTGATCGCCGCCGCTTCCCCCGCCACTGTCGCCGTCGCCGGCAGCGTCGCCCGCTTTCCGGTCCATCGCATCTATTGCATCGGCCGCAACTACGCCGATCACGCGAAGGAGATGGGCGCGGCGGTTGACCGCACGCAACCGATGTTCTTCATGAAACCGGCAGACGCGATCGTGACCGAAGGTGCAGACGTGGCATACCCGTCAGCGACACACGACTTGCACCACGAGATCGAGATGATCGTCGCGCTTCGCAGTGGTGGCAGCGACATTCCCGTTGAACGTGCGCTCGACTGCGTGTTTGGCTATGGCGTCGGCCTTGACCTGACCCGCCGCGACCTGCAGGCTGCGGCAAAGGCGAAGGGCCATCCTTGGGACGTCGCGAAGGGATTCGACAACTCCGCGCCCGTATCGACGCTTCATCCAGCCTCTGAAATCGGGCATCCGTCGCACGCACTGCTCGCGCTCGAAGTCAATGGCGAGACGCGCCAGCAGACCGACATCGACCAGATGATTTTTGGCGTAGCCGAGATCATCCATGAGCTATCGAAACTATGGACGCTGGCAGCCGGCGACCTGATATTCACCGGAACTCCGGCAGGTGTTGCAGCGTTGCAGCGCGGCGATCGCTTTCGAGCCCAATTGGGTGACTTCGCCACACTAGAAGGACACATTATTTGACGAAATCCTCGCCCGCTAGGTTTAGAGTAGTGCCGTTTTTCGGCACCCCCGACCCACCCGCAAAGGAGATTTTTCCATGAGTTTCGCTTCGGAGTTCAAGGCGTTCGTGATGCGTGGACCGGTCATCGATCTGGCCGTTGGCGTCGTGATTGGCGCTGCGTTCGGCAAGATCGTCACCTCGCTCGTCGACAACATCATCATGCCGCCGATCGGTTACCTGATTGGTGGCATCGACTTCTCCAGTTTGGTCGCGTCATTGGGCACTCCGGTCATCGATGCGAAGGGCCTCGTCAGTGGCGGCGCGATCATCAAGTACGGCGTGTTCGTCAATACGGTGATCCAGTTCGTGATCATTGCCGCCGCGATTTTCGTCGTCATCAAACTACTCAACCACTTCATGCCCAAGAAGGCTGACGTACCCGCCGCTGCATCGGCGGAGGTGGTGCTGCTGACTGAAATCCGCGACGCGCTCAAGCAAACCAAGGTGTGATCTCGTATCGCTCCGGCGCGCCCGTCGTGCCGGAGCGATGCCCGCTCACCCGTCGAAGCCGTCGCTGAAAATCGTTTCGTTGGCGGCCGGACCGCCGACAAACAGAATCGAATTCGCCGCCGCTGGTCGGTAGCTTCCGAACTGGCCCGCCGCAAGATTCAGGCGCCATGTCTTCGCGGTGTGACTGAGCACCAGCGCGCTGGCATCGTGCCAACCCATCGTGGTCGTATCGCCCGGGGTTGACGGCCCGTAGTAGCGCCAACTCCAGCCGCTGTCGAAATTGGCGCCGTTGAAAGTCACGTCGACTATGGCGTTCGTGCATTGCGGCAACTCGAAATGCACCAATCCGCGAGGATAGTCGAATGTTCCGTGATGGCCGACGCTGTCGGCGCCATATTTCCCCGCATCGACCGCGGTGACGTCGACGCTGTGGGTGCAATCGCCAGAAACGAGCTTGACCGTGAAGTAGCCACCCACCGTGCCACTGTCAAGCGCGCGACGCACGCTGGCCGTTTGCGCCTCGACATCGCTGCTCTGTTCGTGCTGCCAGCCGCTCGTACCCAGCAGTCCGAGCGCCGTGGTGCTCACATTTTTTTGCACCGAATCCGCCGTGCCATCACCGTCGGCGTCACCGCCGTTGGGACCCGCGTTCTCAATCAGATCCGGCACGCCGTCGCCATCGGCATCGGGCAGTTGCGTGATGGTGTAGACGCCGCCACTGGTCCCTGCATGCAGCACACGCGAATCGACTGGATCGAGCACGAGCGCGAGCGCGGAGTCGGCCGGCAAGCCGATGCTGATGGAATTCCATGTCGCGCCGCCGTCAGTGCTCTTGTAGACCCCTCCTGGGTTGGCACTATTGATTCCACCGCTGGCGGCATAGATCGTTGATGGATGAGTCGGATCGACCAGCAGAGCACGCGTATCGGGAGCCGTTACGCCGGCATTGGACAATGTCCAATTTTCGGCACCATCCGTGCTCTTGAAGATCTGGCCAGGGCTGCCGAACGTATTCGAATTGATCGTGCTCGCCCACAAAGTCTGCGGATGGGTCGGGTCAATCGCGATCGACAGGACGTCGAACGCGCTGACCGCCGAACCCCCACGGTGCGGCAATCCAAGGCTCTTCTGAATCCAGGTTGCCCCACCATCAATACTTTTGAACACACCATTGGCGACCGTCGGACTGACCGGATTGCCGGCCCCGTCCGCGGCGGCCGCGAAGGTGCCGATATACAGCGTTTGCGAGTTGACCGGATCGATGACCAGAGGCGTCACTCCGGCGACATAGTCGGACGCGAAGCTGCCCGGTGGTGGCGGGATGTCGGCCGGGAGGCCATTCTCGCTGCTGGCCCAAGTCAGCCCTCCATCCGTCGTTTTCATCACGCGCCACTGGTGGTTGCCAGCGACTCGGGTCCCTCCACCCGTGACATACGCGGTATTGAGTGGGCCGGTCGTGCACGGACCCGTTGCGGGTGGCGAAGTGCACGAACGGGGATCGAGCGCGACCGTGCGCAAGATTCCCGCGTAGTGTCCGCCCGTCAGTGGATCGGTGGGCAATCCGCCGGACAGTGTCGACCATGTCAACCCGCCATCAGAACTCCGGTAGATGCCGCCGTTGCGAGTGGCGGTGCCGCCGACCACATCCTCGCCGTAGCCGACGCCCCAGATCACGGTATTGCCGATGCTGCCGGCCGTGGTCGGATCGATCGCCATCGTTCGAAATTCGTATGCGCCGAGCCCGCTGTTGGACGGGACCCAGCCGCCAATGCTGTTGCTGCGGTAGAACGCCGGCGATGGATCGAACGCATCGCCGACTCCCGCGTACAACCGCGTGCGGTCGTTCGGGTGCACCGCCAGTGCACGAATCAGCGTGGCCGTCAGACCGTCGTTCTGCTCACTCCACGCAGCGCCGTCGTTGCTACTTTGGAACATGCCGGCGTCCGAAGTACTCACCCACACCCGCGGTGTTGCGGGATAGTTTGGATGGATCGCGATCGAGACGGTGCTCGGCACATAGAGTCCATTGGTGGTCATTCCGCTGCTATAGGTGATCGCTGTTGCGCCCCCATCAATGGATTTCCTCGTAACGCTGTGGGCGAACATCCAGCCCATGCCATCTTCAGAGGCCAGCCATAGGACATCGGCCGATGCTGGGGAGACCGCGATGGCAGTGGCGGACAACCCGGGTGCCGAGAAGCTCAGCGCAGAATCATCGCTGCGCAACAGCTGACTCTCGACCACGGCGTACACACGTTGGCTGCCACTTGGGCCGAACGCGAAACTGATGTTCGCGTAGCTCGATACACACCCTCCCGCAGGCACCACGGCGCCCCAGCTAACGCCAGCGTCGACGCTGCGATAGATGGACGACGCAGGCGAACCTCCCTGGCAGTCGGTCGCGACGCCCGCAAGCACGCGGGATGGGTTGGCAGGATCCACCTCGACCCGCAACGTGTCGCGTCCAACAAGGGCGCCTGCAAGCGTCGTGAAGGTTGCGCCCCCATCGACGCTCTTGCGCACGCCCATGCCGACGCCAGTCTCGTAGAGAACGCCGGGTGAACCCGCAACCGCGCCAAGTCCGGTAACGCCGTAGCTGCCGGCCGGCGCAGTGTCACCCGTCGGCGTCCAGTTCGCGGCGCCATCCGTGCTCCGATACAGGCGGCCATGGTCGTCCACCAGCCACAAGGCGGCTGGCGCATTCGGGTCGAGCGCAATCTGCGCAGCGAGCGGTTGGCCCATCAACAGGCCCGTCTCGGCTCGTTGCCAACTCAACCCACCATCAACGCTGCGAAAAAAACCGTTGCGTGTCGTTGCGTATAGCCGCGACGGAGTCGCCGGATCGACGGCGACGCGCGTCGTGCGGCCACCAAACGGCCCCTGTCCGGTCCAGTCGGCAGGCCCCGCCCAAGTCAGCAGGGTGACGAACAATAGCGGCAGTGCGGCGAAGGTTGCGTAATGGCGCATGAGTGAACTCCCAATTTCACGGACATCCAATATAGATCGTAAAGCAGTGCGAAATCGGGACATCATCCGCACCCGGGTCCGGCATTGGCGCACATGCGGATCGTGAAGTCGGCCACACTTCGCTGGTCTGATCTTGCGTGCACGTGACGTCTGCCACAGGCCACGCCGCTGCGTTGCTGCGACCATTTCCCGCTTGCCCCTGGAGATCACCATGCGCCGCATCCTGTTGACCGTCGTCCTCGCCGCCCTGTCCCAACCATTCGACGCGGAGGCAGGCAACGCTGCGACCAGCATCCCCGACGCAGCGCTGGTTACCGCAACACAATTGCGCGACAAGGCCCTGCATGACGATGCCGCGTGGAACTTCACCGAGGGCCTCACCACCGAAATCGGCGAGCGCCTCGCTGCCAGTGGGAACGATCTCAAGGCGCGCGAGTGGGTCATCGCGAAGTTCAAGGCGCTCGGCTTCGACAAGGTCTGGACCGAAGAGGTCACCTATCCGAAGTGGGTACGCCGCAGCGAGCAGGGCCAGATTGTCGCGCCGTTCCCGCAGGCCTTGGTATTGACGGCGCTCGGTACGTCGCCGGGCACGCCAGTCGGGGGGCTCAGCGCCGAGGTCGTCGGCTTCGATTCGATCGATGCGCTCAAGGGCGCCGACCCGGCTAGCGTTCGCGGCAAGATCGTCTACGTCGGTGCGCGCATGCAGGCGACGCGCGACGGTCGCGACTACGGCATCGGTTCTACTGTGCGCACGCATGGGCCCTCGCTCGCGTCGAGCAAGGGCGCCAGCGCCTTCCTGCTACGCTCGGCCGGCACCGACAATAACCGTATCGCGCACACTGGCGTCACCCATTTCGACGATGGCGTCACCCCAATTCCTGCCGCGGCGCTGTCGAGTCCGGATGCGGACCAGATCGAGCGCATCCTGAAAACAGGCAAGCCGCTGACCGTGAAGCTCATGCTCGACTGCGGCATGGACGGCACCTACACCGGAGCAAACGTGATTGGCGAATTGCGCGGCGCGAAGAAGCCGAGCGAGTATTTCTTGATGGGCGGGCACCTGGATTCCTGGGACCCGGGCACCGGCGCGATCGATGATGCCAGCGGCATCGGTATTGCGGTCGGCGCGGCGCATTTGATCGGGCAGTTACCGCAGCGCCCCGCGCGCAGCATCCGCGTGGTCGCGTTCGCGAACGAGGAATCGGGCCTGTATGGCGGCAAGGCGTATGCCGAGGCGCACAAGAAGGATATCGCGCGTGCGGTGCTGGGCAGCGAGTCGGACCTCGGCGCCGATCGCATCTACAAGATGAGTGCGAGTGTGAAGCCCGAAGCGCGCGCTGCCGTCGCGCAGATTGCGGCGGTGCTCAAGCCACTCGGAGTCGAATACGACGCGACCGCACCGGGGCAAGGCGGCTCGGATCTGTCCGCGGTGCATGCCGTCGGCATGGCCGGGTTGTCACTGCATCAGGACGCGACACGCTATTTCGACTGGCATCACACCGCCAACGACACGCTCGACAAGATCGACCCCGAACAGTTGCGCCAGAACGTCGCGGTCTATGTGGTCGCGGCGTACCTCGCGGCCCAGGCCAACGGCGATTTCGGATCGGCAGCGGGTGCGTTTGCGAAGGATGTCGCCGAGTAGACATCACCGTGGGAGCGCCGGAAGGCGCGATGCTCTTGGCTCGAATATCGATCAAGAGCATCGCGCCTTCCGG
>JBDTWV010000097.1:0-7470 GCA_040006495.1 Dokdonella sp. | reverse complement strand
TGACGATGCCGTCTTCGAGCAACCACGACTCGCTGCGCGAATGCTGGAAATACAGGTCGGCGGCGTCGATCGATGGCCCCATCAGGCGCGCGAAGACGCCATCGAGATCGCCGGCAGCGAGTCCGCCGGGGCGCAGCAGGCGTTGTTCGGCTTGGGTGATCAGGTCGGTCATGGGGGAATCATCTTCAGAAAATACGCAAGGTTTCGGGCGTGTCGCGCGGTCGTTCATGGTTCGATGACCGCAGGCCACTCTATCCCGAGGTACAGAAGGATCATCACGAACGGCTCTCATGAGAACGAACGGCGCTGGATGGAACGAACGGTCCGACGCGATCCGTTCGCCCTGGGGAATCGAAGTATGAACGAATCGCGACGCACCAGAACGTGCGAATCCACTCCTAATGGGGCCGCGCACGCTAGAGCACAAGCCGCTTCAGCGCAAATCCTGACCAGATTTCGGCGCCGAGCCGTCGGTTGCACCCGGCTTGCCGTTCGCGGGCGTCAGGACTTTTTTGCCGATCTCCGACTTCCGTCCCGTCTTGCCGGTCTCGCGGGCGATCAGCGCGATCTTCGGCTTGTCCCAACTGCCGGTCACCGTGTAGTGCCGCTCGGTCGCCTTGCCGAGCGGCTTGTTCAGGAGGCTCTGTATGACCAGACCAGCCGCGGCTCCCACCGGTCCTGCGGCGAGCGCGCCGACGATCGGCAAGGTCGAGCCTGCATGCGGCGTGACGCTCATGCGCTGGTCGTAATCCTTCGCGCGCAAGCCTGTGCGGCCGGTCACAAGGATGTCAGCCGCGGGACTCTTGATGACCAGGTCGTCGGTGTACGCGTTACCGTCGGCAAGGCGGAACTTGCCGGTGATCGAGTTGAAACTGAGGCCAGACTGGAAGAAGTCGCTGAAATCCAGGCTCAGGCGACGCGGAATTTCGGTCAATGACAACAACCCGAAAATCCGGCCTGCGCCGGGTTCGACTTCCAGGATGCGACCTTCAGCGACGTTGATCGCGAGCGTGCCGTCGAGTTTGGCCAGCGCAAAGGCTGATGGTGGCCCAGCGAAGCGCGCTTCGATTGTCGCGAGTGTTTTGCCGCCGTCGATCAGACCAGTGAAGCCGAGCGCAGTCATCATGTGGCCGAGGTTCTGTGCGGCCAGCTCGATCGTGAGGCGCGATGAATTGTCTTTCGCGGTACCGGTCCAGTCACCGCTCGCGGTCATTGCCACGTTCGGTGAATGCGATGCCAGCTTGTCGATATGCATGCCATCGGCGACCGGATGGCTTTCGAATTGCGCGGAGCCGAAACTCGCCTTGCCGAGCCGGAAATCCTCGACTGCGATATGCAATGGCGGCAGCGATACCGGCGCAACATCGCTGAACGCGTTCGTGTCTGGCACATCCGCCTCCGATTCGGGCCAGTGGATGCGCACGAATTTCGCACTTAGGCCACGCCCGGCGACATCGATTCTTGGTACTTGAAGGCTCCCTGCGATGGCAGCGCTGTCAAGCTCAACGGTCGTCGTCGCGACCGCGTTGTCGACGCTCAGATGCATGTCCGGAAAATGGCGGTTGGCGAAGGTGAAATCGTCGGCGCGTACATCAATGGAATTGACCAAGGTGCTGCCCGCGCCGCTGTCCCGAGTGACCTGATCGAGCCAGCCGCCGGCATCCAGGTGATCGACATGGCCACCAATCACGATGCCGCTCGCGGGTGGTTCGGCCGGCGTCTGCGTGCCGAAATCGATGCGCGCCGCGAATGCGCGGGGACCGTCCGGCAAACGCCCGCTCATGCCAACCCGATCACCCAAGTTTGCGGCAAACTTCTGCCCCGCGTACGGCAGCGGCAGGTTGAGCCGAAATGGCAACGGCGACGCCGCGTCTTTTGCGAGCGGCGCGGGCAGCTCGATCGTGATCCCGCGAAGATCGCTGCTGAGAACCAACTGGCTGTGCGCGAGCGCGCTCTCAGATGCGGCGACAGCCACTTGCGCAGTCCAGTTCGCATCGCCCGGAAATGCACTCAACATCGGCAGCAGTACCGGCACGTCGGCAAACACCGTGCTCGCCGGAAACTGGCCTTGCAAGGTCGCCTCGAAGTCGTTCTTCGGGTCCGTCACATAGCTGCCGATCGCGATCGAGAGCTTCGCTTTGCGGTCGCGAAAACCGACATTGAGCTGGTCGGCTGCGAAACCCCTCTGATTGAACCGAAGCGGCCCGGCCGCATTGAGAAAATGCAGGCCGTAGGCGCTGTGGTCGAGCTTTGCGTCGCTGAGCTGCGCCGTGCCATCGAGGGTCAAAGTTTCGATCTGCTTGATCGGCAAGTGCAGCGCGAAGGCAACCTTGCCGCGACCACCAATCGAGATGTCCTGGAGCTGGTCCTTATAGCGCTTGCCGATCGGGGTGGCGCGCAGGAAGCCGAGCAGGTTGGCGCCGCTGCCTTCGACCTTTGCCGTCAGATCGAGCAGCAGCGGCCCGAAATCCGCGATCGTCGCGCTGGCCTGGCTGACCTTGTTGCCCATCGATTCGCCGCTATCTACATCGACCTGCATGCTGTCGTTGATGAAGGTCGCGATCGCATGGATTTTCTCCGCGCGCGGCCATTCCGGATCGTAATTCAGGGTCAGGTCGTCGATCTCGCCGCGCGCGACCATGCGCCCGGTATTGTCGTGGAATGGCCAATGGGCGAGGTCGCCGCGCAGCGCGAGCCGGCCGTCGACCAGTTGCCCACTGACCAATCCACGATCCAGCCACTGCACTGCTTGCGGCGGCATCGAGATCGTCGGCAAGAACAACTTCGTGGCGGCCACATCGCCATGCGTGATCGCAGCATACAGATCGACATCGGGAGCGCCCCCGCTATCTGCCAGATCGACGCTGCCGCGCAGTTCACCACCGTAGCCTTCTCCCTCGAAGCCAATGCGATCGGATTCGAGGTGCCATGCGTCAGCGGTGCGGCGCGCGATCACATCACCGCCGAATTGCGTGAACGCGAACGGCCTGCGAAAGATGTGCGGATAATCGACGCGCAGCGCGCGCTGCGGCAAATTCAGCAGCAGTGCGTCGGCATCGCCGGTCACATCGATGTCGAGATTGTCGATGCCCGGCACCACGTCTGCACTGGCCAGCACCAGCCCGCGCAACTGCGCATTCACCATGTAATCGTTGGCACTGTTCCAATTCAGATCGGCCGTCGTCACGACGCCGCCCGGGTGGGCCAGATACAGCCAGCGCCGCAGTCCCGCCGGCAGCGGTTCGGCGAGCATCGCGAAATCGCCAAATGGGAGCAGCGGCAATGCCGCCGCAGCGGCGTGGTACACCGCATTGGACGTATCGCCACTGCGTTCCACGGTCAGCCGCGCGGGTACGCTGGTGACGTTGCGGTCGGCAACGAAATCGGCTAAATCGAACGTCCACCCATCCGCCCCACGCACCCAGCGCGCGACGAAGGCGAGCCTGTCGAACGCGATGTGCGGTGTGATCGCGCTTTTTGCATCGACCGCGATCGGAAACGTCGTTCCAAACTGCGCATCCTGCAGGTCGACGCGCACGCGCACGTCATCCACTCGCGCCTGATGCACGTGCGCCCACAGTTGCACCGATCCGCGCCCGGCCAACGGCTGCACCCCGCCCGGGAGCGGCGTTGCCACGAGGCGGCCAAGATCCATTCTCGTACCGCCTAGGTAGACCTCGCCGGAGCGCGCATTCAGATCCAGATCAGCGACCAGATCGAGTAGGGGCGACGACGCGCCGCCCGAGCGCAATCGCCCGAGCACGCGGGTGACTGCACCGCGATTGAGCAGACGCAGAACCGGCGCAGCCAGCGCCAAATGCAGGTTGCGCTGGGCATCGTCGATGCTCAGCTTCAGGTCGCTGATCTCCAGCGCGCCGAGCGCACCCATCGAGAATGCCTCGTCGCTGTCTTGGGCTTGCGCGCCCAGATCGAGACCGCGCAGCTTCCACTTACCGCCATCGTTGACCAGGTGCAGATCGAGTCCGGACAGGCGAAATTCGCTGAATGCGCTATTGCGTTTGAACAACGCGTACACATCGAACGCGAGTTCCGCATGCGCAATCGCCATCGCACCTTGGCCACTGCCACTCGCGCCGAGACGCACATCGTCGAGTTGCAGCAACGGACCGCCACCGACCCAGCGGCCGCTCAGATGGCCGATCGTGACCGGGCGCTGCAAGCGCGCCGAAAGCCAGTGCTCAACGTGCTGCGGATGATTCTGCAGCCATGGCATCGCGAGCTGGGTCAGCCCGGCCAGCACGCCAAGCGCGATGACCCCGGCGGCGACCACGACCTGCAGGGCAAAACGCAGCCGCCGCAAGCGCGCGCGCCACGATGGAGTCACCCGCGCCTCCGCACAACGGCCCGCTTACAACAAGACGACATCGTATTGTTCCTGCGAGTAGTGCTCTTCCGGCTGAAATCGGATCGTCTTGCCGATGAATTCTTCGAGCTCCGCAACCGCGGATGACTCTTCTTCCAAAATCCGGTTGACCACTTTGGGCGCGGCCAACACCAGCAACTGGTTGGCCTCGAATTGGCGCACTGCGCGGGTGATCTCGCGGAAGATTTCGTACGTGATGGTTTCAGCCGAGCGCAGCGTGCCACGTCCGGCGCAGGTCGGGCACGCCTCGCACAACTGGTGCTCGAGGCTTTCCGTGGTGCGCTTGCGGGTCATCTCGACCAAGCCCAGCGGCGACATGTCGTACACAGTCGCCTTGGCGTGATCGCGCGTCATCGATTTCTGCAACTGGCGCAGCACCTGGCGCTGGTGTTCCTGATCGACCATGTCGATAAAGTCGATGATGATGATGCCGCCGAGATTGCGCAGCCGAAGTTGACGGGCGGCCGCTTGCGCCGCTTCGAGGTTGGTCCGGAACACGGTCTCTTCCAGATTGCGCGAACCGAGGAAAGCGCCGGTGTTCACGTCGATCGTGGTCATCGCCTCGGTCTGATCCACGATCAAATAACCACCGGATTTCAGCGGTACGTCCTTGCGCAGCGCCTTCTGGATTTCGTCCTCGACGCCGTACAGGTCGAAGATCGGCCGCTCGCCCGGATAATGCTCCACCCGGTCGCCCAACTCGGGCATGAATTTCGCGACGAAGCGCTGCGCACGTTCCAGTGTTTCGCGCGAATCGATGCGCACCTTCTCAATCGAGGGCCGCATGAGGTCGCGCAACGCCCGCAGCGACAGGCTCAGATCCTCGTAGATCCGCTCGCCCACCTTGGCCCGTGCGATGTTCGCCTGCACGGTCGCCCACAACTTGCCGAGATAGTCGACATCCTCGGCCAGCGACTCGCGCGACTGGCCCTCCGCATTGGTGCGCGCGATGTAACCCAAGCGCGCATCGCCGAGCAATTCGCCCAACACTTCCTTCAGCCGTGCGCGCGTCGCCTCGTCCTCGATGCGTGTCGAGATGCCGAGCACCTTGCTGTAAGGCATCAGGACCAGATACCGCGACGGAATCGACAGGTGCGTGGTCAGGCGCGCGCCTTTGGTGCCGATCGGGTCCTTGACCACCTGGACGACGATTTCCTGGCCATCGCGGATCAACTCGTTGATCGGCAAAGTGGGCGTCGGCGCCGTGATGGTCGGCGCGCCATCTCCGTTCTCGACGATGACCGCCGCCTGTGGCCGCACGATATCCGAGGCATGCAAAAACGCCGCGCGATCCAGCCCGATCTCCACGAATGCGGCCTGCATGCCCGGCATGACCCGGCTGATCTTGCCCTTGTAGATATTGCCGACATAGCCGCGCCGGCTGGCGCGCTCGACATGAACCTCCTGCAGCATGCCGTTCTCGACCAGCGCCACACGCGTCTCGCGCGGAGTCACGTTGATCAGGATTTCTTCGGTCATGGAAGCTCTTGGCGCGGAAAGTCGAGATCACTTATAGCCGTCGGCATGCGCGATTGTCGAATACCGCGGCCACGAAACCGCAAATCTTTGCAATGTGCGCCAAGAATCGCCAGTCCGACTGAATGGCTTTCCCTTCCCCCGCGCAGCGGCGCAAGGTGCCGAAGGCGGATGGGGGCACTCTTGATCATGATTTTTGCGCGCATCAACCACACATGGGTTGCGCCGCCTCTCGACCACCTGCCGCGACGCGCGCGAGCAAATTCGCGGTCTCGTGCAACGGCAATCCCATCACCCCCGAATAACTGCCGTCCAGACGCCGGATGATTGCCGCGGCACGTCCCTGGATCGCATACGCACCGGCCTTGCCGAATGGCTCGCCGGTGGCGACATACGCCGCGATCTGAGCGTCGGAAAGCTCGGCAAATTCCACGATTGAGGTGCACACGGCGTGCTCCTCGGCGCCCGCACTGACGACCCACACCACCGACACGACCTGATGCGCGCGCCCAGACAGCCGCCGCAACATCCGCGCCGCATCCTCGGCGTCGACAGGCTTGCCGAACACGTCGTCGTCCAGCACTACCTCGGTATCCGCGCCTATCACGACTGCGCCCGGCACCGCGACCACTTGCAACAATCCCGCCCCCGCCTTCTCGCGCGCAACTCGGCTCACATAATCAATTGGCGGCTCGCCAGACTGGTGCTGTTCCGGCACATCGACATCAAGCACGTCGAACTCCAGCCCGAGCTGAAGCAGCAACTCGCGCCGACGCGGGGATTGGGAGGCGAGGAACAGCATGGCGAAAACCCTGCACGACAAAGAATCGCGCAATGCTGGCGGTGGCTTACAGAACTCGGCAATGCGCGATTGCGCGGAGCCCGTTGATCGCGATACCGCGGTTGCGTCCTCCTCTGCCGGCGAGAATTCATCGTTGCGGCCGAAGCCGCGTGGCTCCGCGCGCCATGCCGCTCACCGGCTCGCCCGCCCTGCCTTCGCCACGTCGGGCAGCAGATCCCACACCCGCACCTCGAACGGTTGCAGCGTCACCTGCTCTTTTTGGCCAGCACGCAAGCCCTGTGGAGCATCCTTGGTGTACACCGGAGTGGCTGTCCAGCCTTTCACTGCGTCCTGCGGCAGCTCAAGTGCGCTGGCAACGTCCAACGCGAACTCCTGCGGGTGGTCGCTCGGATTGCGCAAGGTGATCACCGCTCGCTGTGGCGCCCACGCGGCCCAACCGTAGACCTGCAGCCGCGCCGGATCGCCACCAATCCAGTGACTGTCGCGCAGCACGCTGGTGCGTTTGCGGGCCCACTTCGCGGCCGCAGCGAGATCATCCCAGTTCTGTGTCGTGAGCAGGTCGGGCGAGATGTACATTTCCTGCAATCCGGTGCCGGTAGCGAAGTACGAACGCACCTCGTCGGCGAAATCATTGTGCGGATCGGTGTTGAGACCCTGCGCCTTGCGCGCGTAGATGATGCCGTGGAGCATCAGCGAATTGAGTGGAAACAACGGGCCTTGGCGCACGATACCGCCGTAAGTGTCGGCGTCGCGATAAGTGATCCAGCGCTGGCGATTGCTGCCGATGCCGGCGAACGAATGATCTTCG
>JBDTWV010000096.1:0-7474 GCA_040006495.1 Dokdonella sp. | reverse complement strand
GCGAATGTCGCCGTGACCGCGCAATTTTGCGTAATTGCGCTGCTCGTCCACGTGTTGCCCGAGTCTTGCGTGACGGTGCAGGTGTCGCCTGTCACGCTCGCATGGTAGCCCGCGCTCGGCGTGACCGTGAAGGTCGCCGTACCGCTGTACCCCACGTTCTGCGTTGCAGGCGTGATCGTGCCATTGCCGCCGGACGCCGAGGCAGTCACGACATAAGTGTTCGCCGTGCAGGTCACCTGCACGGTCGTCACATTTGCCGGCAGGCTCGTGCCATTGCCACTCGTGACCACGCAGGTCTGGCCCACCGGTTGCGCCGCGACGCTCACCGTCCAACCCGAACCATGGACCAGGGACGAGGCGAACGTGAAGCTGCCGTTCGCTGCGAAGGGCTGCGTCTGCGTGGTCGTCGGATTCGTGCTGTCGAGCTGCAGTGACACCGAGCCGGTGAGACCGCTGATGCTGCCGCCGATGCTGTACAGATTCGTCGTGCAAGTGACGTGCGCATTGGTCACGTTCGCACCAGCAATCGTGCCACTCGCATTCGCGACCGAGCAGGTCTGGCCAGTCGGTTGGGTCTGCACGCTGACTGCGTAGGCCATGCCGGTCGGCACCGCCGTCGCGAACACGTAGCTGGTCGCGCCGGAGGGGACAGTGACGGTCTGGCTGCCCGCCGTGGCGGCAAGCACCAGGCCGGACGCGGTCAGGCCGCTGACGCTGCCGCCGATCGAGTACGTGTTCGTCGTGCAGGTCACCTGCACCGCGGTCACATTCGCGGAAAGATTCGCGCCACTGCCGCTCGTCACCACACAGGTCTGGCTCGCCGGTTGGGTGGCAACGCTGACGGTCCAGCCTGAACCGGACTGCAGCGGCGTCGTGAACGCGAACGATCCGTTCGCCGAAAATGCCTGCGTCTGCGTCGTCGTCGGGCCGGTGCCATCCAATGTCAGCGACACCGAACCGGTAAGACCACTGACGCTGCCACCAACGGTATACGTGTTCGGCGTGATGTCGAACGGACTGCTCGTCGCGGCGATCAGGCTGCCGTCACTCGCGTGGAGCGCATAGGCGCTGCCGGCCGTATCCACCGACAGGTTCGCGAACGTCGCCACGCCGTTGACGGCATTCACCGTGGCCGTGCCGCCGAGCGTCGCGCCCATGCTGCCGCCCGAGAGCGCCAGCGTCACCGGCGATGTGTTACCGGTGACCACGTTGCCACTCGCGTCCTCCACGCTGACCTGGGTGCTGAACGTCGCGCCTACCAGCGAACTCGAAGGCGGCTGCGTCGTGAATGCGAGCTTCGTTGCCACCGGCGTTGGCGGCTGGTTCGCGGCGCACAGGGTCACGTCGCTCAGGAGCGGGCTGGCCGCAGTGTTCGACGTGCCGAGATAGGCGCGGTATCTGACGTAGCGGTTGCCATTGAACTGGCTCAGCGATCCACCATTGGTGAAGTAGGTGCCGGCGGTGCCATCGGGTCCGACGAAGTTGAACGGACCCGTCGCCGCACTGCTGCCGGCCGCCTGGAAACGGAGTGTGGTGCTGGCCGGCGTGGAGCCGGTCCAGTTCAGCGCGGTCCAGGTCGGGGTGTAGCCGGTCGCCGGATTGGCGTCCTTGGCGTTGGAGATCAGATCGCCGGCGCTCGAATACGTCCGCGGAACGGTGACGTAGGTATGGAACACCATGCTTCGGGTCTGTCCGGTCCAGGTCGAACCGCTGGTCGTCGAGGTCGCGTTGCGGCCGCCCGCATACGGGTTGGCGTTGCCACTGTTACTGACGGTATAGGCGTAGATACCGGTGCGTGCCGCTGTGGAA
This sequence comes from Dokdonella sp., assembly GCA_040006495.1. Lineage (GTDB taxonomy): Bacteria > Pseudomonadota > Gammaproteobacteria > Xanthomonadales > Rhodanobacteraceae > Dokdonella_A. The sequence goes on along the minus strand of JBDTWV010000096.1, from coordinate 5,665 downwards.
CGGACCACCAGTGCGTACTGAGTGCCGGCGGTCACGTTGAGGGGCGTACCGAAGGTCACGCTGCGGAATCCGCCTGAAGCGTTGTCATTGAATCCGGCGATCGTGCCGCTCGCGAGATCCGCACCTGTGGGCAGATTGCCGGACGCTGCGCGCAGCGAAACCGTGATGTTCGGATTGGTGCCGCTGCAACCCGAGCAGAACACATAGACATCTGCGCTGCCGAGTTGTCCCGTGGTCAGCGCGGTGAAAGTTTGCGCCGTCCATCCCGTGTTGGTGAAACCGTAGCCACTACCCGAGTTCGTTTCCTGCTTCGCGCCGCTTACCAGCGAGCTCGAGGTGAGGACTGCATCGCCGGGACTGGCGGCGAGGTCGATATTGCTCAGCGCCGCGGTCTGGAAATCGGACTGCGTGGTGTCGGTGTAGCACACGCCCGCTGGCGCGGCGGTGAGCGAGAAGTCCTGCGTGGTGGTGCCGCTATCGGTCACGACCAGCGAACTCGCCGAGCCCGAGATGTAGCCGGCGGCGCTCGCCATCTCGACCGGATAGGTGCCGGCCGGAATCGTGAACGCGTAGAAACCCGAAGCATTGGTGGTGGCGACGCGGCTGCCGAGACTGACGGTGGCGCCGCTGATCGCGCTACCGCCCGGGCTGGACGTGACCGTGCCCGAAAGCGTGCCGCCGCTGCCGACCGGCGTGCACGACGGATACTTGAATGCGCCGATGCGCGTGCGGTTGTTCAGGTCATTCGTCGTGTAGTACTCATTGACGTACCAGAACGTGCAGCCGTCCGGATCCAGCGTCATTGCGCTGTAGTCGCCCCAGCGAGTGCACGCGCCGGCGCCGCAATTGCCCGTCTGCGATCCGGTTCCTGCGAACAAGGTTTGCTCAGTCTGGCTGAAGGTATTGGCCGTATCACCCGCGAGGCGACCGGCATACATGATCTTCGGATTGGTGGTGCTGTTGGACAACGAATATCCCAGCGCCACGTTGCCTGCGCGGTCGACCGCCAAGCTCGACATCCAGCGATAGTTGGTGTCGGCCGCGTCAGGGTCCCAATTGGTCGACTGCACATTGTTTGCCGCGACCGTGCCGCCACTGACGTTGATCTGGTACCAACGCGGCACGTTGGCGCCGGTCGTCGTGCGCCGCACCGTGTGCGAGTCCCACAGAGACTCGACGCCACCGATGCTGGTGTACTGGTTCTGCATCATCGCGCGGACGCCGAGGCTGTCCAGCGCGTTCTTCGGGGTCGGATTGGTCGGTGGCGTCGCGTTGGCCCAACTGCTGCTCGCCAGCGGCGTGGCGGCGAGCGCGAAGGTGGACAACGCAGGATGGTCCCAATCGACATGAAAGGCGTAGACATTCTGCGAATTGAGGTACTGCGAGAGCGACACGAAATAGTTCGGGCGGCCAGCGGGGGGCGTGCCGGTCTGCAGGCGCGCATTGGACGGCAGCAGGCTGAAATCGCTGGCATCGGGCGCGTCGAACTGGACGATCTGGATGGCCGCCGCACCGGCGTACATCTGCGCCTTGTTGTAGGCCCACACGCGCGCGCCGACGAAGCCGCTACCGCTGGTGCCGGGACCGAAGTTGTTGGTCGAGCGGTACAGGCCGTCGGTCCAGATACCGAACTTGGGATAGTCCGGGAACGCATCGCTGGTCACGTCGGAGTAGTAGTACCAGCCGCCAGCGACTGGATCACCGCTGCGCGACACGGCGTAGCACTGATACACATTCGAGTTGATGGCGCCGGACCCGTTGGTCGTGAACGCGAAGTCGGTGATGATCCAGCGATCCTCGAACGAGTCGTAAAGGACCACGGGATCGCCATAATTGTCGGTGTCGCACAGGTTGCCGAAATTGCCCAAGCTCATGAAACTGTCGAATGTGAACGCGGCGACACGAGTGCCGCTCGACTTGTCGTAGATGCCGATCGAGGTGTTGACCGCCTCGATGTAGTGATTTGGGCCGACGTCGCCGTTGTTGTCGGGTGGATGGCCTTGGCCCCACGTGGCGTAGTCGAGACCATCGAAGGTGGCAGTCGGCGCTGGCGCAGGTGCCGCCGGCTGCAGGGATGACCGCGAGAGGCCGCCGCCGGGCGCCTGCTCCACCGACGATGGCGTGCCTTCCGTACCCGGCAGTAGAACCGGGTGCGGTGTCGGTCCTTCATTCTCGCGACGCTCGCGATCGCGCTTGAACGGCGTACCCGGCAGCAGGCGACGCAAATCCACCGTACCAATTGTGGCGGCCCTGTGCATCGCGCCGACGACAGGGGCAGCTGTGGCAGATTTGTGTTTCGCCTGGAAGGTGTCGGCGATGTCTCCCGCGTCAGGGTCTTGCTGGGCTGCGTCGGTGTCCTTCGGTTCCCAACCCTTGATGTATTGGGGCGCGTCCGTCGGTGGTGTCGCTGCCGCGGCCGCAACATCGGCGTCCTGCGCCGCTGCCGGACCCATCCCGCTGAATACAGTCACCAGGAGCGCGAACGCTCCGCAAAACGCCTGCTTGCGCAACATCTGGACTTTCCCCTGACAAGAATTTGCGCACACGAAGGGACGTCCCTCAGCCATGAGTGACGTTGTGCGCGACCGCAAAAGGAGCCTATTCACCCCGACGGATCGCATACTAGGACCAACCACAGATGTAGGCAACGATCAGTCTGCAGGTGTATTTGTCCAAGCTTTCAGGGCTATGCCTGCCGGACTTTTGACTCAGGGTGCCGGTACGAATCGCCGCGTCGTGGGCCGATTGTGCGACGCCTTCGACCCTACAGCCGTCGCGACAGGTCGAACGCGCGCAAGCCGGGCAATGCGTCTTCGACACTGCGCGAAAACGCGATCGCCTGGAATCGCTCGCCCATGTCGCCGGGCAAGGTCAGGCGTTTGGTTTCGGCGACCAGCGCCAAGCGTTCGACCTCGGCCAATTCCGGCACGTCTGCGATCAGTTCCGGCAGGCCGCTGGCGAGCAGGAACTGGCCCTGCGGCGCATAGCCGACGAAATCGAATCCGGCGCCAACGCCGGCCTCGGCGAGCGCGGTGAAGTCGACGAACGCGGTGATGTCCTGCAAGCCCGGCCAATGCAGCGGATCGGCGTGCGCACGATGCCGGTAGTGGCAGACCAGGGTGCCGTCGTCGCGCTGTGGTAGGTAAAACTCGCGGCGCGGATAGCCGTAGTCGACGAACAATGCGACGCCCGATTCGAGCGAGCCGATGACGGCCTGGATCCAGTACGGCAGTTGCGGCAGGATTTCCGAGCGGTAGCCTTTGGCGAACGGGGCGTCGAGCGCACGTTCGACGTGGCGCAGCGCGCTGGCGATCAGCGAATCGGCTGGACGATCGACGCGCACGAAGCGCTCGCCGTCGAGGGCGACGTGTTCTTCGTAAAATTCTCCGCCCTGTGCGCTGAAGCGCGTGACCGGCAGCGCGTCGACGACCTCGTTGGCGAACAGCACGCCGCGCCAGTTGTGTTCAGGCGGCCGTGAAATCCACTCGACGCGCGCAGCGAGGTCGGGTGGTAACTCCGCGACGACACGTTCACGCTGACGTTCACGCAGATCCGCGCTCGGCTCAAGGATCAAATACCGCTGCGGCAACGCATCGTGCAGTGCCAGTTCACGCAACGCCGCGAGCGCAAACGCACCGCTACCGCCGCCGAGTTCGAGAAAGTCCGCGTCGGCACCGAGTTCGCGCAGACTCGGCGCCAGCGCGCGTGCGATGCAGCGTGCGAACAGGGAACCGAGTTCAGGCGCGGTCACGAAATCGCCGGCCGCCCCGAATTTGGTGCGACCGGCGCTGTAGTAGCCGAGTCCCGGGGCGTACAGGCACAGCTCCATGAAACGCGAAAACGGCACCGTGCCGTGCACGCTGATCTCGTTGCGGATCAGCGCGGCCAACGCGTCGGAATGCGTACGTTCATCGGCGCCGGGTTCGGGCAAGGCTGGTTTCAAGGCTGGTTCGCCGCGCGCTTCTGCGGCACTCTGGCTGTGGACAGGTCATCGAGCATAGCGGTCCTCCAGGAGAACACCAATGACGGCAGCGCCAAGCGAACATCCAGTCGTGTTGATCACCGGCGCCGCACGGCGGGTCGGCGCATGCATCGCACGCAGCGTGCATGCGGCTGGCTACGACGTGGCCCTGCATTGCCGGAATTCTCGCAGAGAACTCGACGCGTTGATCGCCGACCTCGAAACCACGCGTGCGCGCAGCACGCTCGCGCTGCAGGCAGATCTCGCCGATGCCGCCCTGCTCCCAGGATTGATCGACGCGACGGTAAAGAAATTTGGCCGTCTGGATGGCCTTGTCAACAATGCATCAGCGTTCCACGCAACACCCCTCGGCACGATAACGCCAGCGCAGTGGGATGAGCTGTTCGCGGCGAATGCGCGTGCGCCGCTGTTCCTGGCGCAGGCCGCGGCACCACAGCTTGCTGCGCGCCGCGGCGCGATCGTCAATCTGGTCGATATCTACGCGCAGCGGCCGTTGCCGCAGCACAGCGTGTATTGCATGGCGAAGGCCGCGCTCGCGATGGCGACCCTCGCACTGGCGCAGGAACTCGGGCCCAATGTGCGCGTCAACGGTGTGGCACCCGGCGCGGTGTTGTGGCCCGAGTCGGGCAAGGCGTATGTCGACCGCACCGAGTTGATCGCGCGCACCCCGTTGCAACGCGCCGGAAGTCCCGAAGATGTCGCCGGCGCGGTGCTATGGCTGCTGCGTGACGCACCATTCGTGACCGGCCAGATCATCCGCGTCGACGGCGGGCGTTCGCTCGCGATGTGAGCGCAAGGCGCACGCGCTGCAACCACGCGCGGGAGACTCAGGCGTCGAGGTCCACGCGCTCGATTGCGGCGTCGGCATCGCCCGACGCGACCCACAGTGCGCCGATGGTGCGGCCCGACAAGGGTTCGCACACATCGGCTGCGATGTCTGCGAGCGGTTTCAGCACGAACGCATGTGCTAGTTCCTTGCGCGGAATCTCAAGGTGGCCGGGGCCACCCAGCACCAGGTCATCGAACAGCACGATATCGATATCCAGCGTGCGGCTGGAATAGCGCGGCACATCGCGGCGGCGGCCGTGGCGATCCTCCAGCGCATGCAGCCAGTCATCCAGCGCGAACGGATCGAGATCGCTGTCGAGGCCGACCGCGAGGTTCAGGAAATCCGGTCCTTCGAATCCAACTGCGGGGAAGCGGTAGGTTGGCGACACGCTGAGCTCGCCAAAGCGCGCGCGCAACTCGAGTAGTGCCGCACGCAGGTGGCGTTCGGGTTCGAGGTTGGAGCCGAGGCTGAGCCAGGCGCGATGCACCGCCGATCCGGTTTGCACGGCGATCACGCTCGATCGCCGCGCTCGATGACCACGCCGACGGCGCGCGAACCGGTCACCGCACCGGGCTTGGACAGTTTCAAGCGCAGCCAACGCACGCCGAATTCACTGCGCACAATCTCGGCGCAGCGTTCGGCGAGTGTTTCGACCAGTTCGAAGTTCGAGGCCTCGACGAACGCGATCAGGCGCTTCGACACTGCCTTGTAGTTCAGCGTGTCCTCGATGCGATCGGTCGCTGCCGGTTGGGTGTTGTCGAACGCCATCTCCAGGTCCAGCGCGATCATCTGGCGTGTCGTGCGCTCCCAGTCGTAGATGCCGATGATGGTTTCAATGCGCAGGTCTTCGATGA
>JBDTWV010000095.1:0-7485 GCA_040006495.1 Dokdonella sp. | reverse complement strand
GGCTCGCGTTTCTCGACGCGCAGTTGCCGCGCGAACGGGCCCAGGAGGCGCCGTTTCAAACCGGCGCAGGTCGCGCGTTGATCGATGCGCCGTACAAACGCGCTGACGATCCGGCGTCGCAGGCGTTTGAAAGGTCCGCACTCCTCGATCTTGCGCGCCACTGGCTGAGCGCGGCGCTCCCGCGGAGCCACAACCATGTTTGATCTGGCTTGGCCATGGTTGCTTGCAGTCGCACCGCTGCCGTTCCTCGCGGCATGGTTGCTGCCGCGCGCGCGCGGCACGATCGGCACGGCGCTGCATGTGCCGCACCTCGGCGTCGCGCTGCCGCAGCAGGCGGACGTTTCGCCGGTGTCGCGCCTGCGTCGCGTACTCGCATTGCTTGCGTGGGCGATGTTGACGGTGGCGGCTGCACGCCCGCAGTTCGTCGGTGCCCCGGAAGACGTGCCGCGTTCCGGGCGCGATCTGCTGTTGGCGGTTGACACTTCAGGTAGCATGAGTACCGAAGACATGCAGCTCGGTGGAGCGCCCTCGACGCGCTTTGCGGCGATACAGGCGATCGGCGCGGACTTCATCCATCGCCGCCAGGGCGATCGGGTTGGCTTGATCCTGTTTGGTACGCGAGCGTACCTGCTCGTACCGCTGACTTTCGACCTCAAGACCGTCGCTCGGCAACTCGCTGACTCAACGATCGGCCTAGCCGGGCGCGAAACTGCGATCGGCGATGCGGTCGGGCTAGCCGTCAAGCGCCTGCGCGCGCGCCCGCAGAAGCAACGCGTGCTGGTGCTGCTGACCGATGGCGTCAACACCGCTGGCGAACTCGATCCGGCCAAGGCGATCGAGCTCGCCGCCGCCAACGACGTGCGCATCTACACGATCGGCATCGGCGCCGACGAGCTCCGCGTCGATAGTCTGTTCGGCAGTCGCATGGTCAACCCTTCGGCCGATCTTGACGAAAAAATGTTGAGTCGAATGGCCGAGAAAACCGGTGGTCGCTACTTCCGCGCGCGTGACAGTGCCGAGTTGGCCGGTATCTATCGCGAGATCGACAAGCTCGAGCCGGTCGCTGACACCCAGCAGAGCCTGCGTCCGATCAATGAACTTTATTGGCTGCCGCTCGCCGTCGCATTGCTGCTGGGTGCGTGCGCGTTCGTGTTGCCAGGTTGGCGCGTGCGGTCCGCGCGCAAGGCGCTGACCGCATGAGCGCGGCGATCGCCGAGCTGTTTGCGAACTTTCATGTCCTCCGTCCGCTGGCGCTGCTGTTGCTGCTCGCGCTACCGTTGTTCTGGTTGGTCTGGCACAACAGCCGCACCGACGCGGGAGCCTGGCGCGCAGTGGTCGATGCGCATCTGCTACCGCACTTGATCGAGCGGGTTGACGCCGGTCCAGGGCGCTCGGGAATCATCCTCGCGGCAGCGCTGTGGGCGCTCGCTTGCATCGTGCTGGCGGGCCCCGTGTGGGAGCGCGAGCCTATGCCGCTATACCGCAATCAGAGCGCGCGTGTACTTGCATTGGAGTTGGCGCCGAGCATGCTCGCGCAGGACGAGAAGCCGAATCGACTGACCCGTGCGCGTTTCAAGATCAACGATATCCTGAGCCGCAGTCGCGACTACCAGACCGCCCTGATCGGGTATGGCGAGGACGCGTTCGTCGCTGCGCCGCTGACTGACGATGTCGAGACGGTGCGTAATCTGGTCGACTCGCTTGATCCGAGCACGATGCCGGTAGCCGGCAATGCGACGGCGCGTGCGATCGCCACCGCCTCTGCGCTGATTGAGCAGGCTGGCCTGCACCGCGGCGAGATCATCCTGATCGCTGACAGCGTGAGTGATGACGCCGCGGCGGCGGCGCGCCGTGCGCACGCGCGTGGTTTCACCGTGTCAGTGCTCGGTGTCGGCACGGCGACCGGCGCGCCGGTACCGCTGGCACAGGGAGATTTCGAAAAAGACGCGAACGGCAATGTGGTGATGGCACGTTTTGACGAAGCGGGCCTGCGTGCGGTCGCCAGCGCGGGTGGCGGGCGATATGCGCATCTGACGGCCGATGCCCGCGATCTGGACGCGCTGCTCGCCGCCGACTCGTCCGATATCGGTGATCATGGCAGATCGAATGCGCCGTCGGAAACCGCACAGGACGCGCGTTGGCGCGATCGTGGGCCGTGGTTGTTGTTATTACTGCTGCCACTTGCTTTGTGTGGCTTCCGGCGCGGTTGGTTGATGGTGCTCGCCATCGCCATTGCTCTCGCTGCGCCGATACCACAGGCGCAGGCCGCTTCACTGGCGGACTTGTGGCAACGCCCCGACCAGCAGGCCGCGACGGCACTCGCCGACGGTGATGCCAAGCACGCACTTGACGTGGCCCATTCACCGCAATGGCGTGCCAGCGCGGCGTATCGCGCCGGCGACTATGCCGCGGCTGTAGACGACTACGCGAAATTGCACGGCGCGGACGACGCATACAACAAAGGCAACGCGCTGGCCAAACTCGGCCGCTACGAGGACGCGATCAAGGCGTATGACGACGCGCTGAAAGCGGCGCCGCAGATGGCAGATGCGCAGGCCAACCGCCAGGCGGTCGAAGATTTTCTCGCCCAGCAAAAGGCGCAGAACAAGCAGCAGGACAAGAACTCATCGTCATCGGACAAGAAGCAGTCAAATTCGCAAGGCGATTCGAAGGAGCAGCAGTCCAAGTCGGAGCAGGGCTCGCAGGGCCAGCCCGAGGACAAAAGCGAACAGGGCAAGCAGGACCCGTCGCAACAGAGTCAGAAAGATCAGCAAGCCAGTGGCCAGAAGCAAGGTGACCAGCAGGCGGACGCGCAAAAGGATGCATCGTCGTCATCCGGAAACGCGCAGGAGAAAGCACAGGGTGGCGAGAAAAAGGAGTCCGACAAGGAATCGCAGGGCCAACAGGAATCCAAAGGCAGCGACGACGCGGATCAACACGATCAAGCCGCGCCAGCGCAGGTCCAGAAGCCGGATGCGACGCAGCAGAAAGCGCTGTCGAACTCCATCGACAAGGCACTGGCCGAACCTCCCAAGCCGGGAGAGCAGAGCAAGGGCGACAAGTCGCAACAAGGTGCCGTCGTCACTCAGGACGAGGCGACGCGTGAAAAACAACAGACCCTGGAGCAGTGGCTGCAACGCGTGCCGGATGATCCGGGTGGCCTGCTGCGACGAAAATTCCAACTTGAGTATCAGCGCCGTCACCAAGGCGCAGGAGAAGGCGGATGACACGGACTTCCATTCGGGAATGTGCACGCTTCGCGATGTTCGCGCTGCTGTGCGTCGTGATGACTGCGCACGCGTCGGCAGCGCCGCTGCGCGCATGGTTCGATCGCCCCAGCATGCAGCTCGGCGAAACGGTGACCCTCAATATCGAGGCCGATGCGACAGACAGCGCACAGCCCGATTTTTCCGCACTCAATAAGGATTTTGACCTGCATGGCACCCAGTCCAGCCGCCAGGTCAGCATCGTCAATGGCGCCACCTCGTCGACGACGTTGTGGGCGGTTGCGCTTGAACCCAAGCATGCCGGCACGATCGGCGTCGCGCCGATCACGGTCGGTAATGCGCAGACCAATCCGCTCACGCTCGACGTGCTTGCCGCGGCTCCGGCGACGGCGCCAAAAGCCAATGGCGATGTATTTCTGGAGGCGACGGCCGAACCGCTCACGCCGTACGTGCAGCAGGAAGTGCGCTATTCCACCAAGCTTTACTTCGCGGTCGACCTTGGGGGTGGCAGCCTCGCCGATCCCAAAGCAGAAGGCCTCGGGGTCAAGCAGCTCGGTCAGGACAAGACATACGATGCAACCGTTGGCACGCGTCGCTACAAGGTCATCGAGCGCCACTATGCGTTGACGCCGGAGCGCAGCGGCGCGATCGATATCCCGGCGATCACGTTCCGCGGTACGGCACTCAATGCGGGCGATCCGATGGGATTTTTCCGCGGTGGGCGCAACGTCAGCGCACGATCCGAACCGGTACATCTGGATGTCAAGGCCAAGCCTGTGCAATGGACTGCCGGACCTTGGCTGCCAGCGGCGTCGCTGCTGCTGAAGGACGAAACCCCGTTGCCTGACGAGGTGCACGTCGGCGATCCGATCACGCGCACGATTCGGCTGCAGGCGAAGGGCTTGGCCCACGAGCAGCTACCGGACTTCGGTATCGCTAAACCGAATGGCGCTGAGCTCTATCCGGACAAGGCCGACTCGCGCACGCGCGATGATGGCGAGTGGCTGTATGGCGAGCGGGTGCAGAAGTTTGCGTTCGTTCCTGATCGCGCAGGCACGTTGATCATTCCCGGCGTCGAGGTGCATTGGTGGGACACCCAGAACAATCGTGCCGAAGTCGCGCAATTGCCGGAGAAGACGATCACGGTGCTGGCGGCTGCGGGCGCGGCGGCGGTACCGGCAGCAGGCGGCGTGGCCGCGCCCGAATCCGTATCTGCACCGAGCACGATCGCGCCGGCGCCGATATCAAAAGCGACATCGAGACATCGTCTGCGCATATGGAAGGCACTTGCGATCGTTGGCTTCGTGTTGTGGCTGAGCACGCTCGCGCTGTGGTGGCGTTCGCGGCGTCGCATGCGCGCGATGTCGGTGGCATCGGCTAGAGTCGTGGACTCCTCTTCGCAGCGCGCGGCGTTCCTGCGTGCCTGTTCACTCGGCGAGTTCGCCGCGGCAGAACGTGCCTTGGTTGCATGGGCGCGCGGCGAACGCGCGGACGTACGCAACCTCGGTGAACTTTCATCCCGGCTCGGCGATCGTGCGCAAACGGCGGCGCTCGCCGATCTTCAGCGCACACGCTATGCCGGCGAACCCGTGCAAGGCCTCGCGCAGCGTCTAGAGAAAGCGTTCAAGGGCGGCCTTGTGTGGCAGGGTCACGCGCCGGCACGAGATGGCGAGGCGAGTGCGCTGCCTTCGCTGTATCCCTCGCGAGATTGAGCCACCAGGAGTGAGGTCAGTGCGCGGCAACACTGGACTCTTCGACGGTCAACTGTTCGTTCCGAAAATTCCCGGCCTGCATTGGCAGGCCGGGACTTTTGCGGCGTTGTACGCGCTTCGCCATGCGAGCCGAACGGTGTGTCGGATCTGGACTAGAAGCGGTATTCGCCGCTGACAGAAACCAGGTTCGGATTGAAGCTGATGCCGCTCGTCGAAGCTTTGTAGTAGTCGTAGTTCAGGCCTACGCTGAAGTTGTTGTTGAAGTCGTAACCGAAACCGGCGCCGGCGTACCATTTGTTGCTGGTGTCATCGACGCGGACAGGTTCAAACGTGCTGCTTCCGGCCGGGTTGAAGGTCGTCACCCCGCCAATGCCAGCTTGGACATTGGCGCGGAACAAACCTGCGCGACCGCTCAGATACCAATTGTCGGTCACGTTGACATGCGCGTTGCCGCCGACGTTCCAACCGCTGATCTTTGCGTTGTCGAGTGGCGCAAAACCGGATTTTGGCGAAATGCTGCCGAGGTTCGTATAGCCGCCTTCGACTCCGATCAACACGTTCGGTGCGACTGCCCAGCGATAACCGATGTTCGCGGCATAGCCGGTGTCGCTGTCGTCGTAGGCGCCCTTGCTCAGATTGGACTGACCTATGTTGCCATTGATGAACATGCCGCTCGTGTCGGCGGCGTGCGCGGCCGGCAGCGCGAAAAGACCGGCGGTGGCCAGAGCAGCGGCCAGTAGTGTGGTTCTCATGATTTTGCTCCAACAATGGTAGGAAAAACGAGAGTCGCGGTGGCGTTGTCTTTTGCCACCGAAGTTCGACTGCCACCATGGCACTCCGTTCGGATGCGCTGGTGGCGCGCTTAAGATGGGATTCAGTTCGTCAATTTCAATACTGAGCAGTTCATAAAGTATGCATGGCCGCCTGTGACGTGGCATGTCGATGATTTCCCGAGCGAACGATGGCGCCGCAGAGGCGTGGGCGAGGCCAAGCTGTTGGGTCTTTTCCTTCGCAGCGCCAGGAAATTGGAAGAGCCGATCGCGTTCCTCATCGCTGGTTGAGCGTGCGATCGATCAGTCCAGCGAGACGTGCCGCCGCATCACGTACACGGCGCTCAGCGAGCGGACGCATGCGCGCGAGGTAAGTCGCGTCGATCCGGTGGTCGCGCGGATAGATGCCGTCATCGCGCGTCATGCGGCACGACTCCTCGGCCCACCGCGCCGGCGTGCCGCCTGCAACAGGCAGTGGCATTCGCGCCAGCTCGCTCGCATAAGCGCGCCAACCGAGCTCACGGCTAGCAAGGACGGGCGTATCCCAGATCGCATGCAGGTTGGTGCCGCGACCGTTCCATTGCACCTGATAGCGATTGCCGCCGCGATCACGTCGATAGCCCGCGTGCAGCGGTTGGTGCGCATCGGCGACGAAGTGGACGATGAAGCGCAGCGCCACGGCGCGCTCCCACTCCTGGCGCGAGCGGTCACCGAGGACAAGCGCGTAGCTTTCGATCGCGCCGACCACGCAGCGCCCGCCCGGGCAATCGCGTGGCGGATCGTACCGGCAAGCCGATGATGTGAAGTTCACGAAATGGAGGGGCGCCGTGGCGCGCGCCAGCCTGCGCTGCGTCGGATCGTCGCGCAGGTCGTCGGCCCAATTCGCGACATCAGCCAGTGAGTGGTCACCGGTCGATGCCAGCAGCCGCAGAACTTGCGCGTGCGCGGTCGGTGACAGGCGTTGCTCCGCAAGTTGCGCCACGATGCGATGTCCACTTGGGCCCCATGCGTGGGCCACCGGCGGAAGAAAAATTAGGGAGAGGGCGAGAAGGCGGAAAACAGACGTGGGCATGAAGGTGAATACACATGGGCTATCTCTGAAGTGTGCCATGTGCAGCGAGGTTGCCAGGGAACGCCGCCGCGGAGCGATTGGAACCCGTGCACGAATTGGCTCTATCCCAATGGCTCCGTGCGCCTAGTGCACGGGGCCGGTACAATTGACGAATTGTCTTTTCCGTCTACGTCGAAGGAGCAGTTCATGGCTGTGAAAATCGCGATCAATGGCTATGGCCGAATTGGTCGCAACGTGTTGCGTGCCCTGTATGAGGCCAAGCGCACCAACGATATCCAGATCGTCGCCGTCAACGACCTCGCCGACGCCCAAACCAATGCGCACCTGACCCAGTACGACACCGCACACGGCAAGTATCCAGGCGTGATCGGCTACGACAGCGGCGACATCATCGTCGATGGTGACCGCATCAAGGTCTGCGCCGAACGCGATCCGGCGAAGCTTCCGTGGAAGGATCTAGGCGTCGACATCGTGCTCGAATGCACCGGCTTCTTCACCAGCAAGGCGAAGGCGAGCGCACACATCGCGGCTGGCGCGAAGAAGGTGATCATCTCCGCGCCTGGCGACAAGGACGTGGATGGCACCTTTGTCTACGGCGTCAACCATCAACAGATCAAGGGCAGCGACGAGGTCATCTCGAACGCATCGTGCACGACCAACTGCCTCGCGCCTCTCGCGATGGTGCTGCATGAAAAAATCGGCAT
>JBDTWV010000094.1:0-7495 GCA_040006495.1 Dokdonella sp. | reverse complement strand
GCCTTCATGCCGTAGAACGAAAAGCGTTCCCACATCTCGGTGAAGAAGCAGACGTAGAGCCCCTTGGGCTGGCCGAACCATTCTTCGGTGTTCACCGACGCGACGCTTGTCGACATGCAGGTACCTGGCTGGATCGGGGGAGGCGCCCATCGGTTGGCGGCAGGCACGGAGTGTAGCCGCTGGCGAGATTCGCGAGGCACGGCGGATGCTGCGGCGCCGCGCGAGTCGCAATCGTCCGCTCAAGTGGCCGGAAACGTGTGCAACGCTTACCATGCGTGATTGCCCGTCTCGCTGGAGAGTCCGATGAAGCCGCTCGTTGCCGTCCTCGCGTTGGTCGCTACCGCGCCCGCATTCGCTGCCTCGCATCCTTTCGACGTGCATGACCTCGTCATGATGGACCGGGTCAGTGATCCGGCGTTGTCGCCGGACGGCAAGACCATCGCGTTCGCCGTGCGTGAAACCGACTATGCCGCGAACAAGGGCAAGAACAGCATCTGGAGCGTCGGCATCGACGGCGGCAAACCGACCCGCCTCACCGATGTGGGCTTGAATGCGAGCAGCGCGCGTTGGTCAGCCGATGGTGCCGGCGTGTTCTTCCTCGCGCCCAAGGTCGAGGTCAGCCAGTTGTGGCGTGTCGATGCCAAGGGTGGCACCGTGCATGAGCTCTCTTCGCTGCCGGTGGACATCAACAACTTCAAGCTTTCGCCCGATGGCAAGCACGTGGCGCTGTCGATCGACGTGTTTCCTGACTGCACCATCAATGCAGACGTGATCGGGTGCACCAAAAAACAGCTCGACGCGCGCAAGGCGGACAAGGCCAGCGGCACGGTCTATCACAGCTTGTTCGTGCGCCATTGGGATACCTGGGCCGATGGCCGCCGCTCGCAGTTGTTCATCGCCGATCTTGGTGCTGACGGCAGCTTGGGTACGCCGCGTCTCTTGACCCGCGGTATCGATGGGGACGTGCCGTCGAAGCCGTTCGGCGACGACAGCGAATACGCGTTTTCGCCGGACGGCGCCAGCGTGTACTTTGATGTGCGCATCGCTGGCAAGACCGAGGCATGGTCGACCAACTTCGACATCTATTCGGTACCTGCAGACGGCTCCTCCACGCCGAAGAACCTGACTGCATCCAATATGGCCTGGGATGGCTATCCCTTGCCCGCAGCCGACGGCAAGACTCTGTACTACCTCGCGATGAAGCGGCCGGGATTCGAGGCCGATCGTTTCGGCATCATGGCGCTCGATCTTGCGACCGGTGCGACGCGTGAACTCGATCCGCGCTGGGATCGCTCCGCTTCTGCGCTGAAGGCGTCAGCCGATGGCAAGACCTTGTACACAACGACCGATGACGACGGCGTGCATGCGCTGTTTGCGGTGGCCGTTGCCAATGGCGAGGCGACACGCGTGGTCGGTGACGGCACGGTTACCGGATTCGACGTAGGCAAGCTTGGTCTGGTCGTCGCGCGTCAGGACTTCAAGCATCCGACCGATCTTTACACGGTCGCTGCGAATGGAAAGGGTCTCAAGCAGATCACGCATTTCAATGCTGAGCGTCTCAAGGACATAACCTTTGGCGACTATTCGTTCTTCACCTTCAAGGGCGCTGACGACACCACCGTGCAGGGCTATGTGATGAAGCCGGCCGACTATCAGAGGGGAAAAAAGTATCCGGTCGCGTTCCTGATCCACGGCGGCCCACAGGGTGCGTGGACCAATGATTTCCACTATCGCTGGAATCCTGAAACCTATGCAGGTCAAGGCTTCGGCGTCGTCGCGATCAACTTCCACGGCTCGACCGGCTACGGTCAGAAATTCACCGACGAAATTTCCGGCGATTGGGGCGGCAAGCCGCTGGTCGATCTGCAAAAAGGTTGGGCCGCGGCGCTGGCGAACAACGATTTCCTCGACGGCGATCGTGCCTGTGCGCTCGGTGCCTCATATGGCGGTTACATGGTCTACTGGATGGCCGGCGTGTGGAACCAACCGTGGAAATGCTTCGTCGATCATGACGGCGTGTTCGACAGCCGCATGATGAGTTATTCGACCGAAGAGCTGTGGTTCGACGAGTGGGAGCACAACGGCAAGACCCAGTATCAGGATCCAGCCGCTTACGAGAAATTCAATCCGATCAACCACGTCAAGGACTGGCGCGTACCGATGTTGGTCGTGCATAGCGACCATGACTTTCGCATTCCGCTGGAGCAGGGACTGGCGGCGTTCACCGCGCTGCAACGCCAAGGCATCCCGAGCGAATTCCTGCGCTTCCCGGACGAAAGCCACTGGGTGGCGAAGCCGCACAACAGCGTGATGTGGCATGACACGGTGAATGCGTGGCTGAAGAAGTGGACTGCGCCCGGCGTGCAGAAGTGACGTGCTCGTCGACAGCAAAGCGTGTGATTGCTGCTTTGCTGTTGGCACTGGCAGCGGCGCAGCCACTTTCGGCGCGCGCAGATGGCAATGCCGGCGCCCGACTCGATATCGTCGACCTGCATCAGAGCGATCAAGCGCTGGCTGTCACGTATGCGAAGGGCAAGCGCATGATGTTGCCGCGGCTGATATTGCTCGATGCGCAGGGGCGCGCGCTGCTGGTCGAGATTGGATCGCGCGGCGGCGTTGGTGGTCGTCTGGAAGCCGCGTTGGCGAAGGACAAGCCGCTCGACACGGTTGTCTCGCTGGACATGGTGTTGGCTGAAACGGTCAACGCAAACGGTAGCCCGGTCGTCGCCGCCGACCTTCCGAGAGCGGACGGCTACGTCGTTGACTACTGGGCCGAGTGGTGCGGACCTTGCCGCTTGCTCTCGCGTGATATCGGAAGGCAGTTAAAACGCTGGGATGGAAAACACGTGGTCTGGCTAAAGATTGAATCGGACCCCGAAAAGCAGCAGAAAAAGAAGTCGAGCTGAGTTTTCGCGGCGCAGCGTTGTGGACGACAATGCATCCCTGCGTGAGAGCAGGGCGTAGATACTTTCGATCGCAAACCGGAACGGACGGATACATGAAGATCATTCGGAAATCGCCCATGCCACGCTCTATTGCGGCAACTGTGCTGTTGGTTGCAGCGCTGGTGGCAGGCATCAGTGTTGCGAGCGCTGCGGACTTCCCGGTTACGGGGACAATTTCAATCAATGGAAATACCGGAGCACTGCCGGATGGCACTTTCATGGGGTCGTCTTACGATGCTGCAACCGGCGCGATCGGTGCCGGAACGTTCACATTTCCGGTGACCACGGTTAGCCAGGGCACGAACTCGTTGACCTACCAGTTGAGTCAGACCAACACCTCAACAGGGCTCGTGGATGGCAGCGGCGTGGCAGCGATGTCGAATGCGAATTTTTCGGTCAGGCTCATCAATGGAACGTACAGCGGGGTTCCGGTCAACTTCGGAGCATCGTGTATCTTCGCGCCGATCGATATTGCGTTGACAGGCACCGCGTCGGTCGCCGGACTCGATCTGGCAGCATCAGGATTTACGATTCCACAGACCACCGACAGCTGCGGCGGCTATGCCACACTGATCAATCCCGTGGTCGGCGGCAGCAACAACTCGATCGCGCTGCACGTCGTAGGGGATTTCACGGCGCCAGATACGATCTTTGCGGACGGGTTCGAATCTCCACACTGACATAGTTTGAGGCAGCGGAAGAGTCTGCGTTCGCATGACCACCTTGCTGATCCGCAACGCGCAGGTCTTCGCACCTGCGCCGCTCGGCCTGTGCAACCTGTTGCTCGGTGGCGGCCGTATCCTCTGGATCGGTACCGAAGCGATTGAACTGCCGTCCGCACTCGGCGCCGCGACGCTCGATCTTGAAGGGCGTCGGCTGATCCCCGGCCTGATTGACGGCCACGTGCACGTGACCGGCGGCGGTGGCGAAGCCGGATTCCGCACACGTGTGCCGCCGCTGGGCATTTCCCGCTATACCCGCGCCGGCATCACCACGGTGGTCGGCCTGCTTGGGACCGATGACGTCGCGCGCGGTCCACGCGAATTGCTGGCGACGTTGTACTCACTGCGCGAGGAAGGCCTTGCGGCGTACGGCTATGCCGGTGGCTATCACCTGCCGTTGACGACACTGACTGGCAGCGTGCGCAGCGATCTGGTCTTCATCGAGGCGCTGATCGGCGTCGGCGAGGTTGCAATCAGCGATCATCGCTCCAGCCAGCCGACGCTCGACGAGTTGCTGCGTCTGGCATCGGAAGCCCACGTCGCTGGTCTAATGACGGGCAAGGCCGGGCTGCTGCACCTGCACCTGGGTGATGGCCCGCGCGGGCTTGACCTGGTGCGTCGCGTCCTTGCGACCAGCGAATTGCCGCCGCGTGTTTTCCATCCAACCCATGTGAACCGACGCAAGACGCTGTTCGAGGAAGCGCTCGACCTCGCGCGCGGAGGCAGCACCATCGATCTCACCGCGTTTCCGGTGGAGGAGGGCGAGGATGCGTGGAGCGCGGCCGATGCCTTGATCCGCTATCTCGACAGTGGCACGCCGCCCGGCAACGTGACGATCAGTTCCGATGCCGGCGGTTCCTTGCCATGTTTCGACGCCGATGGCCATGTGTCGCATCTGGATGTCGGCGACGCCGGCGCGTTGCTTGCCACGTTGCGCGAGCTAGTTGAGCGCGGCATGTCGCTGCAGCGCGCATTGCCCGCGTTCACCAGCAACCCGGCGCGGCTGCTGCGACTCGCGCGCAAGGGGCGCATCGGCGTCGGTGCGGATGCGGATCTCGTTGCACTGGACGAGACCGGCGCCGCGCACGACGTTATCGCCGGCGGCGTCGTGCAGGTGCGTGGCGGCCACGTCGTGCGACGCGGCACGTTCGAGTCGGCGCCATGAATTTTTGCGAAGCGCCGGCCCTCGCGTGTTGTTGCCTAGCAAGTCATGCCGCCGCTCTTTGTGGGAGCGGCGGAAGCCGCGATGCTTTTCGATTTGCCAAAAAAATGGGCATCGCATCTGCCGGTGCTCCCACAAGAACGAGGCATTGCAGCGAAGCCGTCGCCCGTGTACAGACAAACCCATAGCCGAAACAGCGAGAGCACCAGCATGTGTCCCAGCAAGGTTCACGACGGAACAGAGCGCGGCTGGATCGTCCCGATTGGCGGCGCCGAGGACAAAGAGCATGACGCGCGCATCCTCAAGCGTTTCGTCGATCTGTGCGGCGGCGCAGATGCCAACATCGTGGTGATCCCGACTGCGAGCCAACTCGCCGACACCGGCGCTCGCTACGAGCAGATTTTTTCCGAACTGGGTGTCGCCCGCGTCACTGCGCTCGATTTCGACACCCGTCGCGACACCGAAGAGCGCAGCCGCCTCGAGCGCATTGGCGAGGCCAGCGGCATCTTCTTCACCGGTGGCAATCAGCTTCGCCTGTCGACCATGCTGGGCGGCACGCCGATAGCGAAGCTGATTCGTACGCGCAATGCTTTCGGCGTACACGTTGGTGGCACCAGTGCCGGCGCCAGTATCCTCAGCGAGCACATGATCGCGTTCGGCAAAGAAGGTGGCTCACCCACGGCGGCGAGCGTGCGTCTCGCACCGGGCCTGGGTCTCACCAACCGCTTCGTGATCGACCAGCACTTCCGCCAGCGCGACCGCCTCGGCCGTTTGCTTGCGGCGCTCGCCTACAATCCATTCGCGATCGGCATCGGCCTGGACGAGGACACCGCGGCGTTCATCCGTCCGGACAATACGCTTGAGGTCGAGGGCAGCGGCGCGGTCACGGTGGTCGATGCCGGCGAGTTGCAGTTCTCATCGATGGATCAGGCCAGCGAGGATGCTCCGGTGTGCCTACTTGGACTGAAGATCCATATCCTGACCGCTGGCGCGACATTCAACCTGCACACGCGCCACGCGAGCTCGGGCTCTCTGGCAACATCCAAAAAGATCCACTGAAAAGGGGCGCCACGCTCCACGGGAGTTTTTCAGCATGCGTGTCCTTGAACGCTCGGTTTTCGTTGGCCCCTCGCTGTACGCGCATTTCCCGGTGATTCGCCTCGAACTCGATCTGGGCGAATTGGAGCACTGGCCGACCGGACGCCTGGGCGCCGCTTTTGTCGACGGCCTCGCCGCCGCGCTGCCCGGGTTGGCCGAACATGGCTGCTCGTACCGCGAACCGGGCGGGTTCCTGCGTCGCATGCGCGAAGGCGAGGGTACCTGGTTTGGCCATGTGCTCGAGCATGTCGCGATCGAGGTGCAGAACGTCGCCGGCGAAGACGTCACGTTCGGCAAGACGCGTGGCACCGACCGGCCCGGCGTGTATTCGGTCGTCTACGAATATACCCAGCGCGAGGAAGGCATCGCTGCCGGTGAACTCGCCTTGCGCCTGCTCAACTCGCTGCTTCCAACAGAGCTGCGCACGCGCGGCAGCGTTCCGGACGAATGGGAGTGGCCGGTCGCGCGCGACGAATTCATCCGCTACGCACAGCGTCGCGCCCTGGGGCCGTCAACCGCGTCGCTGGTACGCGCTGCGGAAGAGCGTGACATCCCATGGCTGCGTTTGAACGATCAATCGCTGGTGCAACTCGGCCACGGAAAGTATCAGCAACGCATCCAGGCTACGGTGACCGGGAAGACGCCGCATATCGCGGTGGAGCTGGCCAGCGACAAGGAGGAGACCAACAAGATCCTCGCCTCGCTTGGCCTGCCGGTACCGAAACAGGAACTCGTGCAGGACGAGGAGGGCGCGCTGCGCGCCGCGCGCCGGCTCGGCGTTCCGGTGGTGACCAAGCCGTACAACGGCAACCACGGTCGCGGTATATCGATCCGCCTGATGAGCGACGACGAAGTGCGTGCCGGCTTCGCTGCGGCGCGCGAACATTCGCGTTCCGTGATCGTCGAGAACTTCCTCGAAGGCGACGATCACCGCCTGCTGGTCGTCAACGGCGAACTCGTCGCCGCCACCAAGCGCACCCCGGGCCACGTCATCGGCGATGGCACACACACGATCGCCGAGCTCGTCGAGATCGTGAACCAGGACCCGCGCCGCGGCATCGGGCACGAGAAAGTGCTTACCCGACTCGAACTCGACGCGCAGGCGGACATGATGATGGATCGTGTCGGCTATATCGCTTCATCGGTGCCGAAGGAGGACGAGATCGTCTACCTGCGGTCGACCGCGAACCTGTCGACCGGCGGCACCGCAACCGACGTCACCGACATCATCCATCCAGACAATCGCGACATGGCGGTGCGTGCGATCCGCGCGATCGGACTCGATGTCGGCGGTGTCGACTTTCTGACCACGAACATTGCCGAAAGCTACAAGAGCGTTGGCGGCGGTATTTGCGAGGTTAATGCCGCGCCCGGTTTCCGTATGCATGTCAGCCCCAGCGAAGGTACGCCGCGCGATGCGGCCGGCCCGGTCATCGACATGCTGTTCCCGGCAGGTACACCCGCGCGCGTTCCAATCGCCGCGATCACCGGTACCAATGGCAAGACCACCACGGCGCGCATGCTCGCGCACATCACCAAGATGGCCGGCTACACGCCGGGCCTGACCA
>JBDTWV010000093.1:0-7537 GCA_040006495.1 Dokdonella sp. | reverse complement strand
CCAGCGCGGATGCGAATTCTCCGGCTTCGCGCACGATGCGCATGCCCTTGCCGCCACCGCCATACGCGGCCTTGATCATCAGCGGGAATCCAACGCGCGTCGCTTCGCGTGCGAGCAGGTCGGGGGATTGATCCTCACCGGTGTAACCCGGCACGACCGGCACCCCGCGTGAGGCCATCAAATCCTTCGCGCCGGCCTTCGAGCCCATGCGGCGCATCGAGTCCGCGGACGGTCCGATGAATGCGATGCCCGCGCGCTCGACCGCAGCGGCGAAGTCCGCGTTCTCGGAAAGGAAACCGTAGCCTGGATGGATGGCCTCCGCGCCGCAAATTTTTGCGACTTCGAGGATCGCATCGCCGCGCAGGTACGAATCGGCCGGCTGCGGGCCTCCGATCGGATACGCGAAATCTGCTTGGCGCACATGCTGTGCGGTCGCGTCCACATCCGAGTAGACCGCTACGGTCCCGATGCCGAGACGCCGGCAGCTGCGAATCACGCGGCAGGCGATCTCGCCGCGGTTGGCGATCAATATGCGCTTGAACGGGGACGTCACGGTCTGCAGTTTCCTTGTGGGCGATCGACGCGGGCGGGCGGAAATCGCAGGTTGCCTGGAAGCCCCCACGCCCACAGCTCGAGCACGGGATTGGAATGTTTACGGTAGCATGCCCCGCTCGAAAGTTTGCAGATGCGGGCACGGTGGAAATGCTGGAAAACGATAGCGCGAGGACACGTTCGCCGTGAGTGAACACAGCGAGACGATTATCGCCGAGTACACGCGCAGGCTGGCTGTCGGCGACTACGCGGCTGCTCGGAATGCGCTGCTTGGGGCGCTGGCGGATGGTCCGCAACAGGATTGGCTCGATTGTGGACGCGATTTGGCAATGCGCCGCGATCTCGACGGAGCGGTCGTGGTACTGAGCGCTGCGATAGTCGCCTATCCCGATTCGGCCGAGACCGCCTTGGCCCTTGCCGGTGTTCTCTGGCAGACCCGGCAGGCGGCTGCAGCGGAGTCCGTGTTGCGCGCATCATTGGCGCGTCATCCCGTCGATGTCTCGGCCACGTTCCTGCTCGCGCGGATATTCAAAGAGCAAGCGCGCATGAGCGCCGCAACTGCGGTGGTAGTTGCGCTGCTAAAGCACGCACGACAGCCGACCGACATCGTGATTGGCGCGGTGGAGTTGCTCGACGATTGCGCAAGCAAGCACGCGGCGGCGCGTGCGTGCGAAGACGAAATCGCTGCGGGATCAACCGATCCGCGTGTCTACGCTTATGCCGGCATGCTCGATGTGCAGATTGGAGAGTTCGAGCGTGCGCGCCAGCGCTACCTGTTCGCCTTGGAGAACGATCCGCGGGCGACCGACTGGCAGTGTGCCAACGGATTGGCCGCATGCCAGCGTTATGACGATGCCGCGCATCCGGACTTCGCCTTGTTTCGCCACTATCTCGATCGGCCCGCACAAAGCCCGAAAGCGCGTGCGTCGCTCCTGTTCGCGCTGGGCAAGGCGCACGACGATGTCGGAGAGTTCGAGCAGGCTGCGACTTGCTTTCGGCAAGCCAATACGATTGCCAATGATCTGGGCGACTGGTCGCGCAAGAATTGGCGCCGTGCGGTGGAGGCGCGCCTGGACAGCAGGCCGATGCCAAGTCGGATCGAATCCGCAAGCGATTGTGTTCCGGTGTTCATCGTCGGCATGCCGCGCTCCGGCACCACGCTGGTGGCCGAATTGCTGGCGCGCCATGCCGGTGTTTGTCATCGCGGTGAACTGGCATGGCTGCCGTTTCTCGCTCGACAGATCGCGTTGGCGGGCAAGCCGACCGCTGAACTGCTCGAAAAGACTGCGGCGACCTATCTGACCCAGCTACGCCAGGATGATGCCAGCGCGCGCTTCTACATCGACAAGCAGCCGCTCAATTTCATGCATGTCGACTTGATCGCAGCGCTTTTCCCGAACGCGAGAATCGTGTATTGCAAACGCGACGGGCGGGATACCGCGCTGTCGATTTGGATGCAGTATTTCGCGGGGTCCGAACACAATTTTGCGTACGATTTTTCCAATATCGCGGCAGTCATGAACGACTCCAGGCGCCTGATGGCGAGTGCGCAAGCGAAGTATCCGGACCTCATCCAGACGGTTCACTACGAAGCGCTGGCGCGTGATCCATCCGCCACGATTTCCACACTGGCACACTGGATTGGACTGGCACGCTCCGATGACCAAGCGCAGCCGCGTGCCGGCACTTCGGCGATCAGCACGGCCAGCCTCTGGCAAGCGCGCCAGCCGGTTCATACACGTTCGCTCGGACGGTGGCAGGCCTACGCGCCATATCTGCCCGAGTTGTTGAAATTCCCCGCAGATTGATCGCAACACAAACTGGGTTTCCAATAGCGGCATGTGTGGCGTCATTTCGTTGAGGCGTCCATGGAACTTCGCGCCTCGACCGTGCCGGCCTTGCGGCGACTTATCGATGCGCCCAATCCGGTGCACGCTTGTCGAGGAAGGCGGCGAGGCCTGCCTGGCCTTCTGCCGAGACACGCATACGCGCGATGAGCGCGGCATTCTCCGTATCGATACGTTCGGCTGATTCGCAGGTCATGCCGCCGACGCGCAATGCCAGTTGCTTGGCTTCTGCCTGGGCGAGTGGCCCGCCCTTGGCGAGGAAATGCACGCTGCGCTCGACTGCGGCGTCGAGCTGATCGGTGGCGACAGCGTCGTGCAGAAGGCCAATGCGTGCGGCGGTCGTGGCATCGAACACTTCGCCGCTGATGAACAATTTGCGCGCCTGCCGCAGGCCGACGGCGGCGATCACATACGATGAAATCACGGCAGGCACCAGTCCGAGCTTGACCTCGCTGAGCGAGAATTTCGCCGCTTCGACCCCAATCGCGATATCGCAGCACGCGACCAGACCGACGCCTCCGCCGTAGGCCGAGCCGTTAACCCTCGCAATGGTCGGCTTGGAGAGGAAATTCAGCGTGCGCATCAGGGTGGCCAGCCGCTCTGAATCGACGCGGTTGTCCGCTTCGCTGGCCTGCTCCATGCCGCGCATCCAGTTCAGATCCGCGCCGGCCGAGAACGAAGCCCCGGCGCCGGTCAGCACGATCGCGCGCAGGCCTGGATTGCGTTCGCACTCAAGCAGCGCTTCGGTCAGGTCGGCGATGAGCACATCGTCGAACGCGTTGTGCACGTGCGGGCGATTTAGGGTGATCGTGGCGATGCCACTGCTGATGGTGATGAGGATGGCTTCGCTCATGCGCGGGGTCCTGGGCGGGATGTATCCGCAATGATAGCGGCGACGCACGACGACCCAGAGCGGAGTGTTCCTACTTTATGTATGATGCGAATCATTCGTATTAGCTGTTGAGCCGTCCGTGCATCTGTGTGACTTGCCGCAAGGCGTTTGCGCCGTGGTTCGCGGCGTTGAAGACGCGCATCCCGCCGATGCAATCGCGCGGCGCCTGCGCGAACTCGGGTTCGTCCATGGCGAGCCGGTGCGCGTGGTGGCACGCGGCCCACTCGGGGGCGATCCCTTGTTGGTGCAGATCGGCTACACGCGCTTCGCATTGCGCAAAAGCGAGGCTTCGCGGGTTCATCTGATGGCCGAGGACGCTGCGTGAACACGGCCGTTGGATCGTTGCGCATCGCGCTGGTTGGCAATCCCAATTGCGGCAAGACTGCGTTGTTCAATCGCCTCACCGGCAGTCGCCAGAAGGTCGCCAATTACGCGGGTGTGACGGTCGAGCGTAAGGAAGGCCGCTTCATCGCGCCATCCGGTCGCGTCCTGCAGTTGCTCGATCTGCCTGGCGCGTACAGCCTCGACGCCGCCAGTCCTGACGAGGCGATAACGCGTGACATCTGTGCGGGCCGCTTTCCCGGCGAGGCTGCACCGGATCTGATCGTCTGTGTCGCCGATGCAACGAATCTGCGACTGCATCTGCGCTTCGTGCTGGAGCTCAAGCGTCTTGACCGGCCGATGGTGCTGGCATTGAACATGATGGATGCGGCGCGCAAGCGCGGCATCCGCATCGACGTCGCTGGACTCGAACAAGCGCTTGGCATTGCGGTGGTCGAGACCATCGCCGTGCAGCGCGGCGGGGCGACTGCGCTGATCGCGCATTTGGATAGCCTGCATGCATCTCCCGTGGCAGCGCCGGAAGGCGCGATGCCTTTCGAGACTCGTTCAGCCGAAAACATCGCGCCTTCCGGCGCTCCCACAGCGGCGACCGATGACGAAGTGCACGCGCAGGTACGCGCGCTGCTCGCGACCGCAGTGACGATGCCGCGCGCGACCTCGGCGATCGACGACACCATTGATCGAGTCGTGCTCAACCCGCTCGCCGGTCTCGCGATACTTGGCATCGTGATGTTCCTGATCTTCCAGGCGGTGTTCTCGTGGGCGACCCCAATGCAGGACGCAGTCGGCGCGGCGATCGGCGCGCTCGGCTCGCAGGTCGGAAGCCTGTTGCAATCGATGCCCTTGCTGCACAGTCTGGTCACCGAGGGCGTGTTCGCCGGCCTCGGCACGGTGCTTCAATTCCTGCCGCAGATCCTGATCCTGTTCCTGTTCATCCTGATCCTCGAGGAGTCGGGATATTTGCCACGGGCGGCGTTCCTGCTTGATCGCATGATGTTCGCCGCGGGCCTGACCGGGCGTTCGTTCATTCCGCTGCTGTCGAGTTTCGCGTGCGCGATCCCGGGAATCATGGCCACGCGCAGCATCGCCGATCCGCGCGATCGCCTGACCACGATCCTGGTCGCGCCGCTGATGACCTGCTCGGCTCGGCTGCCGGTCTATACCTTGCTCATCGCTGCGTTCATTCCGCGCCACACCGTGCTCGGCGTATTCAACCTGCAAGGTATCGTATTGTTCACGCTGTACTTCGCCGGCGTTGCCAGTGCGCTTGCCGTTGCCTACGTGATAAAGCGCATGCGCCACGACAAGAGCGAGCACGCGCTGATCATGGAGCTGCCCTCGTATCGGCTGCCGAACCCACGCGACGTTGCGATTGGCTTGTGGGATCGTGCCAAGATCTTCCTGCGCCGGGTCGGCGGCATCATTCTCTCGTTGACCATCCTGCTATGGTTCCTGTCGAGTTTTCCGGCCCCGCCGGCAGGTGCGAGCTTGCCGCCGATCGACTACAGCTTCGCCGGCCGCCTGGGCACGTTGCTGGCGTATGTGTTCGCGCCAATCGGGTTCAACTGGCAGATCTGCATCGCCTTGGTTCCGGGTCTTGCCGCGCGCGAGGTTGCGGTCGCGTCGCTCGCGACCGTCTATGCGATGTCCGCGACCGGCGATGCCGCGGCGATGCAACTCGGCACGGTGATCGCTTCGCAATGGTCGCTCGCGACCGCGCTTTCGTTGCTTGCGTGGTACGTGTTCGCGCCGCAATGCATGTCGACGCTCGCGGTGATCCGCCGCGAGACCAATTCCTGGCGGAATGTCTGGATCGCCACGGGTTATCTGTTCGGATTGGCTTATCTCGCATCGTTGTTGACCTACCAGATCGCGAGGGCTCTGACGTGAATACGCCCGTGTTGGTGCAAACCGTGGTGATTTCCGCGATGGTGGGTTGGAGTGCGCTGTTCGCCGCGCGCCGTTTTCTGCCGGTCGCCAGTCGCCGCGCGCAGGCGAAACTCGCCGATGCTTTCGATCGCCGCCCATTTCCCGCATGGTTGCGCGCTGCCGCGCAGCGCGTGCAGCCGCGCGCGACCAGCGGTGGACGTTGCGGTGATGGCTGTTCTTCTTGCGGCGGGTGCGCGACCGAACCGCCCAAACGGGTGGTCGAAGCGCAACCGTTGACGTTCCGCTCGCGCGGCGGCGGCTGACACGCGCAGGCGCGAACCGCGTCGGGGCACTCGCATCCGGCTCGACCTACACTATGCGCATGGATATCTTCTCTTTGCATCGCGGCACTGCGCCGCTCCTGATCAGCCTGCCACATGATGGCTCGCTCCTTCCCGCCGATCTCGCCGAGCGCTTGACGCCAAGCGCACGCGCGGTACCGGACACCGATTGGCACGTCGCGCGGTTGTATGCGTTCGCGCGCGAGCTGGGCGCGTCGGTGATCGTGCCCGCGTATTCGCGCTACGTGGTCGACCTCAATCGGCCGTCTGACAACGCATCGCTGTATCCGGGCCAAAACACGACGGGGCTGTGCCCAATCGTGCAGTTCAGCGGCGAGCCGGTCTATCAGGCCGGCGCGGAACCGCATCGCGACGAGATCGCCGAACGCGTCGCGCTTTACTGGAGCCCGTACCACGCGGCGCTCACGGAAGAGATCGCGCGGATGCAACGTTCGCATGCGCGCATCGTATTGTGGGAAGGTCATTCGATTCGCAGTGTCGTGCCGTTCCTGTTCGATGGCCGGCTGCCAGACTTCAACCTCGGCACAGTCGAGGGAGCGAGCTGCTCGCGGATCCTGCAGAAGAAACTCATCGACGTGCTCACGGCGCAGTGCGACTACACGCATGTCGCCAACGGACGCTTCAAGGGCGGCTACATTACGCGGCACTATGGACGTCCGCGTGATGGCGTCGATGCGGTGCAACTTGAACTCGCCCAGGTCAATTACATGGACGAGGCCACGTTCGAGTATCTGCCCGAACGCGCCGCACCGACCCAGCGTGTGATCCGCGCACTGCTCGACGCGTGCCTCACGTAGCTTTCGCGCGACAAGACTCCGGGTTCTGGTGGGAGCGGCGGAAGCCGCGATGCATTTTGCTGCTGTGGCCAAGACCATCGCGCCTTGAGCCGCTCCCACCGCGTCACGCACGTTGTATTTGCACTATCGTTGACGTCTCGACATGGAACCCCCGCAATGAATAAATCATCGCCCGACAATGCCAAGCTCGACCGCATCGTTGCCACTGCGCGGCGCGATGCCGAACAGCGCGACAAGGGCTATCGCGAGCGCGCGTTGAAGATGTATCCGTGGATTTGCGGCCGTTGCGCGCGCGAGTTCACGCGCGCGAATCTGACCGAGTTGACCGTACATCACCGCAACCACGATCACGACTTCAATCCGCCGGACGGCAGCAATTGGGAGCTGTTGTGCGTGTATTGCCACGACAACGAGCACTCGCGCTACATCGATCATGTTGGCGGAACATCCTCGGCCGATGAGGTGCCAGTGGCGACTGCCAACCCGTTTGCCGACCTAAAGTCGATGCTGACCCGCGGGCGTTCCGGTTGAGAGGCGCGCCACACTGCTCGCGCTTGCCCACGTGCTGATGGGGGACGCATGAACATGCTGGCCAGCGCCGAGGATGTCCTCGGCGCGCTGTTTCTACCGTTTGCGAGCGGAGATATCACGCTACCGGTGAGCGGACGGGTGCTGTTCCTGCGCGCGCGCGCGGGGCGGTGGATCGGCGATTTTTCACAGACGCTGTTTTCCTGCGAACAAACGTTCAAGCCGTTCGCTGATGAGTTGACGCGAGCCGGCATGCCGGTCATCGAGGCTGTCGACGCAGCGGCGCCCTCGGCGCAGACGCCAGTAGTGCTGGTGCTGGCACCGCGCCAGCGCGAGGAGTCGCGGGCG
>JBDTWV010000092.1:0-7580 GCA_040006495.1 Dokdonella sp. | reverse complement strand
CAGTTGCTGGAGCACGAGGCCTTCGTGCACACGCTGACCGCGCTCAACGGCCGCCAGCAGCCGCATTTCCCCAGCTTCGCGCGCAGCTCGCCTCGGGTCACCGCCACCCAGGAAGGCCTGGCCACCTTCGCCGAGCTGATCACCGGCGCCATCGACATCGAGCGCATGAAGCGCATCTCGCTGCGCATCATCGCCGTGGACATGGCGATGCAGGGCGCGAACTTCATCGACGTGTTCCGCTTCTTCCTCGACGCCGGCCAGGCCGACTCGGATTCGTTCTCCTCGACCCAGCGCGTGTTCCGCGGCGTGCCGGTCGGTGGCGGCGCCGCGTTCACCAAGGACGCGGTGTATTTGCACGGCCTTTTATCCGTCCATACGTTTTTCCGCTGGGCACTCAAGAACCAGCGCATGAAGTTGTGCCACAACCTGTTCGCCGGCAAGCTGACCCTGCGTGACGTGATTGCGCTGGAGCCGTATTTCGACAATGGCTACATCGCGCCGCCGCGCTATCTGCCGCCGTGGGTGCAGCACGCGCACGGTCTGGCGGGCACCCTCGCGTTCTCGCTGTTCGCGAACCAGATCCGGCTCGAGAGCGTCCAGACCGACGATCTGGTGCTCGGGTTGTAGAGTGGGCCACACACGACGCTGGACCCGGAGAGTTGACCCGGGACAATAATTTTTCTGGATGGAGGATTTCCGATGCGCACGAATCTGATCGCGACCGCGATACTGCTGATCCTTGTTGGTAGCCCTGCCGTTGCCGCTGAAACCACGGCGCAGATGATCCAGCCACTGCTGCCGCAGATCACCACCTGGCGGCGTGACCTGCATCAGCATCCGGAGCTGAGCAATCGCGAAGTGCGGACTTCGAAGTTCGTCGCGACCGAATTGAAGAAATTCGGACTCGAAGTGCGTACCGGGATCGCGCACACCGGCGTGGTCGGCATTCTCAAGGGCGGCAAGCCAGGGCCGAAACTCGTGATCCGCGCTGACATGGATGCATTGCCGGTCACCGAAGAAGTCGACCTGCCGTTCGCCTCCAAGGCCAAGGGCGAATACATGGGCAAGCAGGTCGGCGTGATGCACGCCTGCGGTCACGACGCGCATACCGCGATGACGCTCGGCATCGCCGAGGCGATGTCCAAGATCCGCAAGGATCTGCCCGGCGAAGTCATGTTCATTTTCCAGCCGGCCGAGGAAGGCGCACCGGCTGGTGAGGAGGGCGGCGCGGGACTGATGGTCAAGGAAGGCGTGTTCAAGGACTTCAAGCCAGACGCGGTATTCGGCATGCACGTGGTCAGCGCGCTGCCGGTCGGCACCGCCGCGGTACGCCCGGGCGGCATGATGGCCAGCTCGGACACGTTCCGGATTACCGTCCACGGCCGCCAAAGCCATGGCGCGACGCCTTGGAAGGGCGTTGACGCGATCGTCACCGCAGCCGAGATCGTGACCAGCGCGCAGACCATCGTCAGCCGCCAGCTCGATATCAACAAGGACCCTGCCGTGGTCACGTTCGGCGTGTTCAATGGTGGCCAGCGCTTCAACATCGTTTCGGATACCGCGCAGCTGGAAGGTACCGTGCGCACGTTCGATCCGGAGATGCGCAAGCAGGCGCTGGCGAGCCTCAACACGATCGCTCAACATGTTGCGGCCGCTAACGGAGCGACCATCGACGCGCAGATCCCTACCGATGGCAGCAATCCGGTGAACTACAACGATCCCGCGCTGACCGTCCGCGTTCGCGCGAGTCTCGAGAAGGCACTCGGCAAGGATCACGTCAGCGAGGCGCAGCGCTGGACCGCGTCCGAGGATTTCCCGCAACTGGGCTTGAGCGTGCCAGCGCCGAGCGTATATTTCTTCGTCGGTGCGACGCCGGCAGGACAAGATCCGGCGACCGCGCCGACCAACCATTCGCCGAAATTCTTCCTCGATGAAGGCGCCCTCAGCGTCGGCAGCGAGGCAATGTTGCAGGCCGCACTGGACTATCTCGGCTACCCGTCGCGCTAGACGAACAGCCGTTCGCGCGCCCCACCTGTCGGCCCGTCGAGGCGTCGACTCTCTGGTCGCGTGCGCGTGCGAGGTTGGCAGGCAGCATGCTTCCACGAAGCGCGGATCGCGACTAGCATTCAGCTTTCCACCGGACCTAGAGCGTGCCATGGTTGATTTTCGCACCGGTCAGATCTTCGGCTTGCTCGTGCGCACATTGCCGTTCGTGTTGCTGCGCCTTGTGGTCTACATCGGTATCACCATCGCATACGTCGTCGCGGTCGGTGTCGGCAGCGGCATCGGTCTGTTGTTCGGCAAGATTGGCGGCGGCGGTGGCGCTGGCGCGGGGATCGGCGGCTTGATCGGTTTCGGTATCGTCAGTGGCCTGCTGTTCTGGGCGCGCGAATACCTGCTGTACCTGGTCAAGGCCGGGCATATCGCGGTGCTGGTCGAACTGCTCGACGGAAGTGCGATTCCCGGTGGCAAGAGCCAGATCGACTATGCGACGTCGGTCGTCAAACAGCATTTCGCCACGTCTTCCGTGTTGTTCGGCCTGAACCAGATGATCCGCGGCATCCTGCGCGTGTTCAACCGACTCACGGTCAGCATCGCGTCGTGGCTGCCGATTCCGGGTCTGGACGTGCTGGTCAAGCTCGTCGACGCGGTGATCAACACCTCGCTCAGCCACCTCGATCAGGTGATCCTCGCGCAGATCCTGCGCCAGCGCGCTGACCTTGGCGGCGCAGACAATCCTTGGGCGATCGCGCGGGACAGCACGGTGCTCTATGCGCAGAACTACAAAGGCGTGCTCAAGAATGCCGCGTTCCTCACGTTCATCATCTGGGGGCTGACACTGGTGATCCTGCTGCTCGTTGCGGCGCCGATCGCGGCGCTGATTGGCCTGTTTCATGTCCACGCCGGCATCTGGACGTTTGCGCTGGCGGTGATCGCCGCGCTGAGCCTCAAGGCTGCATTGATCGATCCTTTCGCGACGGTTGCGCTGATCCAGGTCTACGACACGCTCACCGCGGGCCAGACCCCGAACCCGGAGTGGACGGCAAAGCTCGAATCGATGTCGGACAAGTTCCGTGAGTTGAGCCAAAAGGCGCGCGCCGCCGCAACGCCTCCGACGTCCGCACCGCCAACACTCCCGGCGGTGACCTGAGACCGTTTCGACGCGAGTTTTCGCGTTGCGCTATTGACTGATCCCTGCGGCTGGCACGCTCCATGCTTGATGATTGTGTGCGGTACGGTCGATACCGCTCATTTTCCCAGCAGGCAGCCCATGTCAACTCCATTCAGCAACACCGTTCGTCCACTCGCGTTGTTGATCGGATGCGCGCTCGCATCGGCAGTTGTCGCAGCGCCCCCTGTATTCCAGGATCGCACCTGCCCGGTGCGACTGGATGGCACGCGGCTTGGCGCTGATCTCACGCCGGGCGGCAGCTCCGTGCGCAACACGATCGCATACGAACCTTCCACCCATCTTTACCATTTGTGGGTGCTGGCCAACGACGACCCTAATTTCCCAACCACCTCGGCCCTGCGCTATTTCACCCACGCGACGTCGCCGGATGGGTTGCACTTCACCAGCGACGGCAACCTCAACTACGAGATCGGCAGTGCCGATTGGGCAACCTTCGGTTCTACGATCGACCCGCCACTGGATTTCGTGCGCGCAGCGTTCAGCGGCACCAGTGGCACTTGGAAGCTGTTCGCGTGGACCGAAAACGTCACCAACAACGGCGGCCCGAATGTAGGTCAATACAACTACAACAGCAGCGTCAACGATCTCGGCGGCGTCGCCAGCAACACCTACGCGGTGCATCAGGGGCCGCTGCAATCGCCGGTTGCCGGGAATCACGTCGGCGCGTTCGGTCTGGTCGATGGCAAGCTGTACCTGCGGGTCGATACGGCCGGTGGCGGTCTCGGTCAGTTCAACTATACCGACGCTATCCCGCCCGTGACATCCAGCGAACTAGGCGAAGCGGATCTCTTCGGCGGCACGCCGTATTGCTGGTTCCTCGATTCCGCTTGTGGCGGTACGGATGCGCGTATTCCGGCCTACGTGCACAACGTCGGGCGCACCTTGCGCCAAAGCGACGGCACGCTCGCGTCGTATTACACGTTCCGCAATGCGGTCACGTACGCGCGCACGGACAAGCAAGTCTGGTCCGTGGCATCCACGGACAATGGTGCAACCTGGTCCGCGCCGGTTGGCGTGTTCGCCGACGCGAGTGCGCTGACCATCGATGGCGCGCCGCTCGCCGGCGATGGCAACTTTGGCACGGTCGACAGCGTGCAGCAGCCCAACATCTGCCGCATGTATTTCAGCACCAAAGATGCCAGTGGCAATTCGGTGATGGTCTCAGCAACCACGGGCAGTGGCTGCGATGCGCTGTTCGCCGACGGATTCGACGGCTGTGGCGACTGAAGCCGCCGTT
The DNA here is from genome assembly GCA_040006495.1 of Dokdonella sp. Lineage (GTDB taxonomy): Bacteria > Pseudomonadota > Gammaproteobacteria > Xanthomonadales > Rhodanobacteraceae > Dokdonella_A. Next base: position 3,150 of record JBDTWV010000092.1, on the reverse strand, counting down.
CGAAGCTGAACCGCGCTGAGCGCGGTTCAGCTTCGGCATGGAAAACTGTGACCTGTTTGACAGAAAGGGACAGTTTCCATGACCGATACGGCCACGCTTAACGATTTGATCGAAGTTCTGAACGACGGCAAGTTGTTCTACAAGGAAGTGTCGGAGAAAGTCGAGCGCGAGGATCTCAAGAAGCTTTTCTCGCGCATGGCGCTGCACAAGGCCGCCATTGCGGCCGACCTGCAAGGCAAAGTGGCACAGCAAGGCGACAGCGTTGCCGATGGTGGCAGCTTCTATGGTGCGATCCTGAAGGCCTATAGCGAGTTGCGCACGACGTTCGCGTCGCATACGAACTATTCGTACATCGCCTCGCTGGAGGAGTTCGAGGACCGTATCCTGCACGGCTTCCGCGACGCCGTGCAGAAATCGGACGATCCGCAAGTTCGTGAAATAGCGCAGCGTCACCTGGCACAAGTCACCCAGGATCACAACGAAATGCGCGATCTGAAATTGGCAAGACAACCGGACTGATCGCGCAGCGGTAATCGCGGTGCAGCGCGTTCGACATGGATATCTGTCCACATTGTGGAAATGCGCTGACCACGTTGGCCACCCATCGGATCTATGGGATCCACCGGTTGCATGAAGGGCAGATCCCGTTCGCACTGAGAAGGGCGATGCTATAGTTCGAAGCGTTGCCGCCTGCGGTTGCCTGCGGCCATTTCCCCTGCCGTAGCGATCATGTCGACCATCGAAGAACTGAAAAAAGCCGCGCTCGAATACCATCGCCGTGCGCCGGCCGGAAAGATCAAGGTCAGTCCTACCAAGCCGGTTGTAACGCAGCGCGAACTTTCGCTCGCGTATTCTCCGGGGGTCGCTGCCGCGTGCGAAGAGATCGTGCGCGATCCGAGCGAGGTCGCGAACCTGACTGCCCGCGGCAATCTCGTAGCCGTCATTACCAACGGCACCGCCGTGCTCGGACTTGGCAATATCGGTCCACTCGCAGCCAAGCCGGTGATGGAAGGCAAGGGCATGTTGTTCCAGAAGTTCGCCGGCATCGATGTGTTCGACATCGAGATTGCCGAGAACGATCCGGACAAGCTGGTCGACATCATCGCGAGCCTTGAACCGAGTTTCGGCGGGATCAACCTCGAAGACATCAAGGCACCGGAATGTTTCTACGTGGAGCGCAAACTGCGCGAGCGCATGAAGATTCCGGTGTTCCATGATGACCAGCATGGCACCGCGATCATCGTCGGCGCCGCACTGGTCAATGCGTTGCATGTGATCGGCAAGGATATCGGCTCGATCAAACTGGTCTCGACCGGCGCCGGTGCGGCGGGGCTCGCCTGTCTCGACATGGCGGTCAGCCTCGGCGTTAAGCCAGAAAATATTTGGGTCGCTGATCGGCTTGGCGTGGTCTGGAAAGGCCGCATCGACGAAGTTGACGAGCACAAGGCGCGCTATGCACGCGAGACGAATGCGCGCGTGCTCGACGAAATCATCGATGGCGCCGACGTGTTCCTGGGACTGTCCGCGCCTGGCGTGTTGAAGCCGGAGATGGTGGCGCGCATGGCCGAGCGGCCGATCATCCTCGCGCTTGCCAATCCGACGCCGGAAATCTTGCCCGAGGAGGTGAAGGCGGTGCGGCCCGACGCGATCATCGCGACCGGGCGTTCTGACTATCCAAATCAGGTCAACAACGCCCTGTGTTTCCCGTACATCTTCCGCGGTGCCCTCGATGTCGGCGCGACCGTGATCAACGAGGCAATGAAGGTCGCCTGCGTGCACGCGATTGCCGCGCTCGCGCGCCGCGAGGCCAGCGATGTCGCGGCGCGTGCGTATGGTGGGAAGACCGTCTCATTCGGTCCCGATTCCATCATTCCGCAGCCGTTTGATCCGCGCCTGATCGTGCAGCTTGCGCCCGCAGTCGCCCAGGCGGCAATGGATTCCGGTGTAGCTACGCGGCCGATCGCGGACATGCGCGCGTACACGGAGAAGCTCAATGCATTCGTGTTTCGAACCACGCTGCTGATGAAGCCGCTGTTCGATCGCGCCAAGGCCGACGTGAAACGCGTGGTGTACGCGGAGGGCGAGGAGGAGACTGTGTTGCGCGCGGTGCAGCACGTGGTCGATCAGGGGCTTGCACGGCCGATCCTGGTCGGGCGGCCGGCGGTGATCGATGCACGCATCCAGAAGCTGTGCCTGCGCATCAAGCCCGGTGTGGATTTCGAGTTGTGCAACATCGAACACGATCCACGTTTCAAGGAATACTGGTCGCTGTATCACGAGTTGATGCAACGCCACGGCGTGACCCCGGATAGCGCCAAGCAAATCGTGCGTTCGCGCGCGACCGTGATCGCCGCGCTGATGCTGCGTCGTGGTGAAGCCGACGCGATGATCTGCGGGTTGGTCGGGCGTTACCACAAGAAGCTCGGCTATCTGCGCGGAATCATTCCGCTCGATCCTGGAATCGACGCGTTCTCCGCGATGAGTGCGGTGTTCAATGATCGCGGCGTATTTTTTTTCGTCGACACGCATGTCGCGCTCGATCCGGACGCCGAGCGCATCGCGAAAGCGGCGGCGCAGGCGTCTTACCGGCTCAAGATGTTCGGCATTACCCCGAAGATCGCGATCCTGTCCCACTCGAATTTCGGCAGCCACGAAGACGCGAGTTCCCTCAAGATGCGCCGGGTCGTCGAACTGCTGCGCGAGCGCCTGCCCAAGGTCGAAGTCGAGGGCGAAATGCATGCCGATACCGCGCTCGTCGCGCGCATTCGCGACCAGATCTTCCCGAACTCGCGCCTGTCGGGTACCGCCAATGTCTTCGTCTGTCCGAATCTCGATGCCGCGAACATCGCGTTCAACATCACGCGCGTGATGACCGATGGCGTGGTGCTCGGACCGATCTTGATGGGAGCGTCCAAACCCGTGCACGTGCTGACGCCGGCTGCGACCGTGCGTCGGGTGTTCAACATGACCGCGCTGGCCTGCGTGGAGGCGCAGATTCGTGCGCAGGCGACTGCCCGGGAATAAGTCATTTCGCATGCTTGCGACCAAGAATTGGCCTGATGCACGCCGTGCGTCGCGCTGTGCCGGCCAGGCGCGACTACTGCAACGCTGACGTTGGTTGGGGCCAGGTCGGGTATGAATCGATCACAG
>JBDTWV010000091.1:0-7609 GCA_040006495.1 Dokdonella sp. | reverse complement strand
CAGCACGCACTACCGCGCCGATCCACGGCCACAGGGCGGTTCGCTGTTCCGAATTTATCGCGACACGCGCTACGCGCACGACAAGACGCCCTACAAGACCTGGTCAGGCGCGCGACTCGCGCATGAGCGCCGCCGCGAGATCGAGGCCCCCTCGTTTTACCTGCACATCCAGCCGCGCGACTGCTTTGCCGGCGGTGGGCTCTGGCATCCGGAATCGGCAACGCTGAAGAAGCTCCGCGACTTCCTCGCCGATAACCCGGCGGCATGGAAAAAGGCCACGCAAGGCAAAGCGTTCCGCGAGCACTTCGAATTCTGGGGTGAAAGCCTGATCCGACCACCACGCGGTTTCGATCCTGCGCACGAGTTGATCAAGGACCTGAAACGCAAGAGTTTCGCCGCCGGAGAAGGCTTTGCGGACGCGCTGGCATGTTCGGACGAACTGCTTCCATTCGTCGTCGATACATGCAAACGCATCGCGCCGATGGTTGACTACTTGTGCGCTGCGGTCGAACTCGAATTCTGAGCCCCAGTCGGGGCAGGACGCACCACCACGGTTGCGGTCATCCCTGCCGCCAGCGTGACACCCGGCGGTAGATGATCGAGATCGATCGCGATGCGCACCGGCACACGCTGTGCTAGGCGCACCCAGCTGAAGGTCGGCGCCACGTTTGCAAGCAGGTTCGCACCGGTCGGGTTGTCGACGTCGCCGATGCCGCGCGCGATGCTGTCAACGTGGCCATGCAGTTCGGCGCCACCGGCCATCAGGCGGATGTCAACCGGATTGCCGATGTGAATGTATGGCAATTTGGTTTCCTCGAAATAGCCGTAGATCCAGTACGAATGACTGCCGATCAGAGCAAGCCGCGGCGCGCCTGCGGCCGCGTAGTCGCCGGCATGCACGTCGAGGTTGGTTACATAGCCATCGACCGGCGCGCGCACCTCGGTCCGTTCGAGATCGAGGCGCGCCTGGTCGAGCGCCGCCGACGCCTGCTCCACTGCAGCGATGGCCTGTTCACCGTTGGCTGAGGCCTGTTCATGCGTCGCCTGCGCCTGGCGCAAGGTCGCGCGCGCGGAATTGGCGGTGGCGATCGCGTCAGTGCGTACCTCGGCGCCGATGATGCCGGCTTTCATTAGTTGGCGACGCACCGATTCGGCCTGGCGCATATCGTAGTCAGCCCTGCGCGCTTCGATCCCGGCGAGCGCCGCATCCGTATTGGCGCCCGCCGCACGCGCACTGGCCTTGGCCGCGGCGAGATTGGCCTCCGCCTGCTCGACCGCGTAGCGAAAGCGCGCCGGATCAACGGTGAAAAGCACATCGCCCTTGGCAACGGCCTGGTTGTCGCGCACCGCCACCGACGTGACGATGCCGGAGACATCCGGCGCGATGCGCACGACATCGGCCCGCACGCGTGCGTCGCGAGTCCACGGCGAATACATGTAGCGCTGCCAGAGCGTATGGGCGAGCAGGCCGGCGACGAGCACGACCAGCGCCGTCAGCACGAAACGCGAGATGGATTGGACCTTCATGGCAACTACGCTCGGGATGGTTGCAAAGGGAATTACGGAGTGAGTGGTTTCAGCGCGTCACCAGCAACCCGAGTCCGCAGAACACGCAGACGAACACGGCCAGCCTGAACAGTGGTGGATGCCAGACGTTACGGTAGAACCCGAATCGGCCGACCAGCCAGTCAATCGCCGCCTGCAGCAGCAGGCTGGCCAGGAACACCAGAAACAGCGTTGGCAACAACGCATCGAACAATGCAATCTCACGCGGCATGTGCGATCTCCTCACCCAGCCGCGGCGGCACGTCAAATTCATTGGCCAGCAGCGAACCGACATCGAGCAGCGCCAGGCGAATCAGGTGCAAGGGCCCCAACAGCACGGGGAAGGCCTGGGCTTCGTCAAGCGCCGTGGACACGAGATTGCGCGTCAGCGCATAACGCTCACGATTCGGCTTCGCATACAGCGCGGCCAATGCCGCCAGCGCGCGATCGATGCAGTCATGTAGTGATGTTGGAACATCGGCTGTCGCCAACTGCGTACGCAACTCGACCACCGCGCGACCAGCTTCCTGCACGGACAGCGACCACGCCAGCATGTTGCGCGACTCGTCGCTGGCGCTGCGCGTATGCGCGACAATCTGCGCCGCCACGTCGCGGGTCGCACTCTCGAAGCGCGCCAGCAGGCCGGGCAACGGTGCGCTGCAGGCACGTACCAGTTGCAAGCGCAGTTTGCGCAGCAAGCGACGCAGCAACCACGGACTGTCCGAGACCCCGGAAAACACCATGAACGACACGCCAGCGGTGGCGATGCCCATCAACTGGCCCAGGCTGTTGTTCAACGAATGCAGCGCATCGAATTTCATCGGGTTCTGCGCCGCCACCGTATACAGAAACGCGAGCATGAAGCCGGCGCCAACGCCGGGCATCACCGGCCGGGCGCGCAAATACAAACCCGGCAGCATGAATGGCAATAATCCGGCCGCAAACAATTCGAAGCCGTCCATCCGCACCAGCACCGTGTACACGCATACCAACGCTGCGAGCATGCCGAGCGCGTAGCCGAACAGCATGTAGCGAATCGCTCGCAACGGATCCGGCACAGTCGCCATCAGGCAGCTGAAAATCGTCGCGATCAGCATCATGCCTGCGCCTTCCGGCCACGCCGTGGCGATCCAGAACGCGCCGGTGGCCAACATCGTGACCGTACCGCGCAGGGTTGCCAGGGCCGCACCGATCCAGTCGTTGGCATGCACGAACGGAGTCAGCGGTGCAGCGGATTGACGCACGGCCTGCGGCGTAGCGAGCACGGCGTACGCCGCGGTGTAGTCCTGCAGCTCGTCGGCGATGCGGGCGAGCAACTCCGCGCCGGTGTCGAAATCGAGCAGATCGCTACGCTCGGCGAGCCCCTCCCGCACCGAGGCGATGCGCGCCGGCTGACGCGCGCGCAATGCGGCCAATCCCTCCGCGAGCGCGCCCGTCTGCGACGCCATGCGTGGCTCGCTGCCGGGCACCCCCAACGCTTCGCCCAGATCCCCCGCCAAGGTCATCAGCCGGCGTAGGACACGCGAGTGCGATTCGTCCTGCAAACGATTGAGCAGGTGGTGCAGCGACTGGTAGCTGGTCGAAGCGGCCATGAACGCATGGTTGAGCCGACGCACGCGGGGACTGCGCTGGCGTACGCCCGCGTCCTCGAACACCACCGAACTGAGCTGGGTCTCGACCTGCACGACTTCACGCACACCACGCAGGTGCGCACGCTCGAGATCCCCTCGCGGTAGCGCACCACGCAGGCTGTCACGCACGAACGCGATGAAGCTGGAGAACTGCGAGCGCACGCTCTCGCGCAGCACGTCGCCAAGCCGTTGTGGAAACAGCGCGTCGCTGACCACGCCGGCGACGAAGATGCCGAGGGTGACTTCGCTGACCCGCATCACCGCCGACTGGAACACGTCCTGCGGTTGGTTAACCACCGGCAGCGCAATGATCGCCGCGGTGTAACCGGCGAGCACGAAACCATACGATTTGAAATTGCGATACAACGATGCACCACCCGCACACAGGCCAATCCACAACGCCATGCTGAGCAGGAACATCGCGCGTTCTTGCGGAAACGCCGCGACGATCAGCAACGCCATGACTGCGCCCGCCAGCGTGCCGAGCGTGCGATAAAAGCTTTTCGCGATGACCATGCCGCTCTGCGGATGGATGACGATCGCGACCGTCATCATCGCCGTACCAGGTTGTTCAAGGCTGAAACGCATCGCCAGCCAGCCGGTCAGCAAAATCGCAAAGCTCGCCTTGGCGACAAACAACCAGTCCAGCCCGGCGCCACGCAGCCAGGCCACGATCTCACTGCGTTGATTTCCGAATGGGGCTGGAAGAAATCTGTCGTTCATGATGTCCACCGAAGTAGCACATCTTGCACCACCGGCCTGCTGTATCAACGGCAGAGAAAAGAGTATCGATCAGACAGCCCTACGCGGCCCGCGGCCCCCGTCCATCGCAGCATGCCGCACACCAGTCGGCCATACCGCTGTGCAAGCCCGGCCTGTTCGCTCCCGGTCGCGACGGTGTTCGCTGGCGGACAGTAGCGTCCAACGGCAACACAGAGTTTCAGGAAACGCGTTGTATAACAATACGATACGCAAACGCCCTCGATTGGCACAGTCCGTGCTGTGTAAGCAGTCATGGATATCGCTCGCCCCGAACTCAAGCAACGCAAACGCCGCCGCCAGCTCCTGATCGGTGCCACGCTTCTGCTGATGCTGGTCGCTGCCGGCATCGGCGTCGCGAAACTTGGCCCGGCCGTGCCCTCGGTCGAACGCTCCAGCGTTCTCGTCGACACGGTAAAGCGCGGCGAGTTGCTGCGCGAAGTTCGCGGACCCGGCACCTTGGTGCCGAAGGAGATCCGCTGGATCGCTGCAGATACGGCCGCGCGGGTCGAACGCATCGTGGTCAGACCGGGCGCCACGGTCATGCCGAACACGGTGATCCTTGAGCTGAGCAATCCGGAAGTCGAGGATCAGCTGCTGACAGCAAAAGCCGCCGTAACGGCCGCGCAAGCCGATCTCGCCGCCAAGCGCACCGACCTCAAATCGAAATCGCTCGACGAGCAATCCTCGCTCGCCCATGCCAAGAGCGATTACGAAATCGCGCGCATGCAGGCCGAGGCGGAAAGAGTCATTGCGGAAAAAGGCGTGATTCCGGCCGTGCAATACAAGAAGAGCCTGGTTGTACTGGACCAGCTCAAGAATCGCGTCTCGATCGAGGAACAGCGGGTGGTCGAATTCGGTCGCAACATTTCCGCGCAACTCGCCGCCGAACAGGCGCGCCTTGACCAGTTGCTGGGCACGCGCGAACTGCGCCAGCGCCAAGCCGATGCACTGCATCTGCGTGCCGGTATCGCCGGTGTGCTGCAGCAGGTGCCGGTTGAGGAGGGTCAGCAGGTCACCGCCGGCACCAACCTCGCCCGTGTCGCGCGTCCGAACGAACTGCGCGCCGAACTGCGCATCGCCGAAACCCAGGCCAAGGACGTCGTCATCGGCCAGAGCGTGAAAGTAGATACCCGCAACGGCATCGTCGATGGCAAGGTCAGCCGCGTCGATCCAGCCGTGCACAACGGCACCGTGCAAGTCGATGTCGACCTGACCGCCCCGTTGCCACCGGGTGCCCGCCCTGATTTGTCGGTCGATGGCACGATTGAGATCGACCGTCTGCCGGACGTCCTGTACGTGGGCCGCCCGGCGTTCGGCCAACCCGACTCCGAAGTGCGCCTGTTCAAGCTCGACCCGGCCACTGGCATCGCCACACGTGTGCCGGTGAGGCTCGGCAAGAGTTCGGTGAACCTGATCGAAATCAAGCAAGGCTTGAACGTGGGCGATCAGGTCATCCTTTCCGACACCAGCGCGTATGACCAGCACGACCGGATCCGGCTCAAATGACCTGGCGCACTCCTGCTCGGTGGGAGCGCCGGAAGGCGCGATGCTTTCTGATGCAGCAATCACCTTGAAAGCATCGCGCCTTCCGGCGCACCCACGACAGCTCCCTTCCCCTTCGACCGCGATTGCGAGAACCCCATGACCACCGAGTCACTGATCCGCCTCGACAGCATCAAGAAAGTATTTCTCACCGACGAAGTGGAAACCCACGCGCTCGCTGGCGTGCATTTCGACATCGCGCGCGGCGAATACGTCTCCATCTCGGGGCCGTCCGGCTGCGGCAAGTCGACCCTGCTGGCAATTCTCGGCCTCCTCGACACCCCGAGCGAAGGCACGTACACGCTCAACGGACGCGAAGTCGCCGATATCGGCGCCAGTGAACGCGCGCAGATCCGCAACCAGGAAATCGGTTTCGTATTCCAGGCGTTCAACCTGATCGGTGACCTCAGCGTGTTCGAGAACGTCGAGCTCCCGCTGACCTATCGCGATGGTGTCTCGAAAGCCGAACGCCGCGAACGCGCAATTGGCGCGCTCGAACGGGTTGGCATGGCGCATCGCGTGAAGCACTACCCGGCGCAGCTTTCCGGCGGCCAGCAGCAGCGCGTAGCGGTCGCACGCGCATTGGTCGGCCAGCCTTCGATCCTGCTCGCCGACGAACCGACCGGCAACCTCGATTCAAAGAATGGCGAGGCCGTGATGGCTCTGCTCGACGAACTGCACAAGGCGGGTTCGACGATCTGCATGGTTACGCATGACACCCGTTATGCCGAATTCGCGCAGCGCCGCATCTTCATGTTCGACGGCCGCGTCGTCGACGAAGAAACCATGCATCGCCTGCGTCACGAGGAAGACGAACGCCTACTACGTCCACGACGCGCGGCGGTGGAACTATCCCTGTAGCCAGCTTCCAGATTTCGTGCGTTACGCCAGCACCAAGTGCATAGCAAATCGGCAGCAATCACCCACACGCCATCCAGCAATCGCGTGCGCTATCAGTTAGAGAGGAAGAACTCATGAGTTTTGTGTTTGCCGATTTTCGTCATTCCGCACGTCAACTCCTGGCACCGCCTGGGTTTGCGCTGTTTGCAATCCTCTCCCTTGCGATCGGCGTAGGCGCTGAGACCACGTTGTTCAGCGCCGTCGACACGTATCTGTTCTCGGGGGTGCAAGGCGTCGGCGCGCCACACGAACTCGTCGAGATCGACGGAACGCGGCGTGGCAACGATTACGTGGGCTTTTCCTATCCGGATTACCGCGACTTCGCCGAGCGCATCAAAGGGTCTGCGGCGCTCTTTGCGTATCGCCTTGAAGCCGTAAACCTCACTGCCAACGGCGAGCCGCAACGTGGGCTCAGCACGTTGGTGAGTGGCAACTATTTCGACACGCTGCAAGTGAAGCCGTATCGAGGACGGTTGCTCAATGCAGACGACGATCGCAGCGACTCGGCCACACCCGTCGTAGTCGCCACCTACGCGGCGTGGCGCAAGTACCTCAACGCCGACGAGACAGCCATCGGCAAACCCATCACGATCAACGGTCGCGCGTACACCTTAGTAGGCGTTGCCGCGCCTGCGTTTCATGGCCTGATCGGATTCTTCAATCCGGAGTTCTACCTGCCTCTGAGCGAGCTATCGCTGCTTCAACCTGGGATGGCGAAAACGCTTGGCAATCGCAAGTCAGGCTGGCTCTCGGTGGGTGCACGTCTGGCGCCCGGAGCGACGGCGGCTCGCGTCGCCGGCGATTTGACCGCGATCTCCAAACAGCTTGCGCTCGAGTACGGAACATCAAAGGACAATCGCACCGTCAGCGTTGCCGCGTTGCGCTCGATGCCGGGAGAATTCCACGGCAATCTGCTCACATTCTCGAGCTTTCTGTTCGCGCTGATTTCGATGATTCTGCTGGTCGCGTGCGTCAATGTTGCAGGCATGATGCTGGCGCGTGGCGAGGGCCGCCGCTACGAAATCGCGGTGCGCTTCGCTCTTGGCGCGAGTCGCGCGCGAATCATTTCGCAACTGCTGGCAGAAAGCGCGTTGATCGCGATTGCAGCAGGGGTGGCTGGCGTACTTCTCAGCGTGTGGTGGTGCCGCCTGCTCGAGCGGATCGATTTGCCGACGCCAGTGCCGCTGCTGCTGCAGATTCCGCTCAGCGCGACGGTCCTGTTGTTCGCG
>JBDTWV010000090.1:0-7703 GCA_040006495.1 Dokdonella sp. | reverse complement strand
GCCAGCCGTGGTCGGCGTAGTCGTTGATCACGCAGCCGGCGCTGCGCATCACGAATACGCCGAGCGTGAAGATCAACAGCGCGCCGAGGGGTGGAAAATCATTCGCTGCGAACCACAGCGCCCACCAGGTCGGCCACAGCAACAAGAGCGCGCCGACCGGACGGTCCATGCGCATCAGGACCAGGTATTCGCGGATGCGGCTGCGGTATTTCTGCGGCAGATAGGTGAGAAGCCAATCGATGATTTTCAGTGAACGCGTCGAAGTGTCTGCGGGTCGCCCGACCGATGCTGCGGCAGGCGCCGGTGCAGGTTTGCGCGCGAATGACGGAATCATCGGTTCGGTTGACTTCTCCGCCCGGCGGGCAGCTGGCGTTGGATGTGGGATGCCGCGCGTTGCCAAATCTGCGCTTGTGACCGGTGCTGTAGGAGTCGCGCGCGGGGGCGCTGTAGCGATGGGCGGACGTGCAGACGGGATTGCGCGGCTGGATGGAGGTGCCGATTGCGCAATCGTCGGCGCCGGTAATCGTGTCGCGTTCGCAATCGGCGCCGGTACCGAGGGCTGAGCGGACTTCGGCGCTCGCGCAACCGGATTCGGAGCGGTCGTCGTGGGTGGCAGTGCTGCCGTTGGGGCCGTCGGCTGCGCCGAGAGCGGTGCTGCAGCAATCGGTGCTGGCGCCTTTGCGGGCGGCGATACGACTGGCGTCGGCGCAGCCACAGGCGGGTCGGCTCGAACCCTGGCTGGTGGCGGCGCACTCGTCGCATCGGATCGGTGGGTCGGCCCGGGTGCCGTCGGCGTGATCGGCCGCTGCGTCTGCGGCGGCGCTGCCGGACGCGACGGCTCCGGCTGCGCGATGACGGTCCGCGGGGTTGGGGTGGGCGCAGGAGTCGCTGCGGGAGCGGGCTTTGCGGCGCCAGTCGCGTTGTCGGTCGACACATCGATCATCGCGCGCGACGCGGCATCCGCACTCGGCGTCGGGGCACCGACGCGAGATCGCGTCGCGGGCGCTTCTTCGGCTGCCTGCGCGATCGGCAATGCAAGCGGCGAACTCGCGTGCGGTGTCGGCACGGCCGCAGCAGCCACGGCGGCAGCGACATCGCGCACCGGCGTCACCTCCGCCGTCGGAGCGACCACAGCCTTGCGCGTGCGTCGTGGCGACGCCGGTTTGTCGTCCGCCGCGTCCTTGGTCTTGGCAGGGGCGCGTCTGGGTCGTGGCGTGACACCGGTCGTTGCGTTCGCCTCTTTCTTTGGCGCACTCCGTGGCCGCGACGGCTTTGCGGGTGCGTGAGCCGCGCCCTGCGTGGTTGCGTCGACCGCAGTGGCGCGCGGTTTGCGTTTGCGTGGCGGCTTCGGGAGTGTGTCTTCATCCATTCCCCAAGTTTAGCCCGCAACGTGCAAGGCGAAACGTCGGCTATGCTCGGGTTTTGCAATGCGCCACGCGACGCGGCGGCGCTCGACGAGGAGGTATCGGTGGACAGTCGTGTGCCTGGGCGCTATCTGGCGTTTGCTGTGTGCGTTGTGGTTTGTGTGCTTGCCTTCATCGGCTGGCAGCACAGCGTAAGCCTGCGCATCCTCGCGGTCGTATCCGCGTTGCTGGTCGCTGTTGGCGTCGCCGACCTCGTACAGAAGCGTTCGACCTTGCGCCGCAATTATCCGCTGCTCGCGCACATCCGCTACTTCTTCGAGACGGTGCGGCCGATGCTGCGCCAGTACATCGTTGAATCGGACAACGAGGAAGTGCCGTTCTCGCATGTGCAGCGCGAGGTGATCTACCAGCGCTCGAAAAATGCGCTCGACGTGCGCCCGTTCGGTAGCGAGCTTGACATGTATGCCGGGCGTTACGAGTGGCTCAATCATTCGATCGTGCCAACCCTGGTCGACAGCCACGACTTCCGCATAAGCATCGGCGGCCCGCAATGCACGCAGCCATATTCCGCCAGTGTGTTCAACATCTCGGCGATGAGCTTTGGCGCGATCTCACCGAACGCGATCCGCGCACTCAACGAAGGCGCGCGCCGCGGCGGCTTTTACCATGACACGGGCGAAGGTTCGTTGTCGGCGTATCACCGTGAAAACGGCGGCGACATCTGCTGGGAACTCGGCTCCGGCTATTTCGGCGCCTGCGAGAGCGCCGGCATCTTCAGCGAGGCGCGCTTCGTCGAGAAGGCGCTGCTGCCACAAGTGAAGATGATCGAGATCAAGCTGTCGCAGGGCGCCAAGCCCGGCCACGGCGGCGTGCTGCCGGGCTCAAAAGTCAGTGCCGAGATTGCGGCGACACGCGGCGTGCCAGTCGGCGAGGACTGCATCTCGCCATCGCGGCATTCGACCTTCGACACGCCCGAAGGCCTGCTCCATTTCGTTGCGCGTCTACGCGAACTCTCCGGCGGCAAGCCGACCGGCTTCAAGCTCGCGGTCGGGCATCCGTGGGAATGGTTCGGCATCGCCAAGGCGATGATCACGACCGGCATCCTGCCCGACTTCATCGTCGTCGACGGCGGCGAAGGCGGCACCGGCGCGGCGCCACTCGAATTCACCGACCACGTCGGCGCGCCGTTGCGCGAGGCGCTGATGCTGGTGCACAACACGCTGGTCGGCCTCAACCTGCGCGACAAAATCCGCATCGGTGCCAGCGGCAAGGTGATCACCGCGCTCGACCTCGCGCGCATGCTGGCCATCGGCGCGGACTGGTGCAATGCCGCGCGCGGTTTCATGTTTGCACTCGGCTGCATCCAGTCGCAGAGCTGTCACACCGACCGCTGCCCGACCGGCATCGCGACCCAGGACCCGCGCCGTTGGAAGCAACTTGACGTGCCGGACAAGGCGACCCGCGTCGCCAACTTCCACGACAACACATTGCGCGCGCTGAAAGAACTGATCCAGGCGTCCGGCCTGCAGCACCCGACCGAACTGGGCCCCGAACATGTGATCCATCGCGTCTCCGCACACGAAGTGCGCTCGCTCGGCACGTTGTTCCGCTTCCTTGAACCCGGCGAACTCGTCGACGGCGTGCCCGAGCACGCGGTGTTCCAGCGTTTTTGGTCGATCGCCACGCCGCACTCGTTCGCGGCGCCGCCGGAACTCAGTGCGCGTCGGGCGACGAAGTTGCGCTGAGCGCTCCGTCCGAAGGACACGCTGGCGCAGCGCTCACCTCGATGCCATGGTCCCCAAATACCGGGATCCCCAACTGCGTCCCAGCGTCACCGCTGACCGGAAAGCTTGCGGCTGTGGTTGCTGCAAACCTTTCACAGACACGGTGCCGAGGGCGCAGGTGTGGGCCCGTTGGCCAGTGAGATCGCCGAGCAACGCAGCCCGGTGCGCTAATCTGTCATGGAGCAGCGCGAGGATGGGCGAAGCTGAATCAGCCACTCGACCACGAGCAGGAAGATCGATACGCAAGCAATCGCGCGTCAGGCCCATTTGCCAGCGAACTTCGCCGAACAGCGCCACTAAACACCGCTCCGCAGGAGCACCCGTTATGACCGCACTTCCGCCGTGATAATTGATACATCCGTGCTTTCGAGAGATTGCAGCGCGCAGCGCGGTGCAAACGGACGCGCGGTTATCTGATAAGTTGTTGAAATAGTGTAGAAATTAAATTTGACGTCACTTCAGCCTTGCTGAACGATGCTGCGCTGCACTCCGGGTCCGGGATCTACTTGGCGTTAGCCATGACCTTCATTCGAATCGTTTCGTTCGTCCTGCTAGTCATCGGGACATTCACCTTCGGCGCCGTCACCAACTCCAGGGACGCGCCAGGGAGCGCCACGACTTCCGTCGAGCTGCCAATTCTTGACGTAGGCGATATTGAAGTCTTTCATTCGTGCAACGCGAAGGCACGGCGCCTACTATCGAAGCGCGAGCAATGCCAGCTAAAGAAGTTGGCAGCAAGGTGCACACCCACAGCCGATTGCCTCGGTATCGTGCATTTCCAGTCCAGACGGCCATGAAGTAGGCGGCGGTTGTGAGCACGTATGCTTCAGCATCCTTCACCCATGGAGCGAACGTCCCGCCTCATTGGACCAGTGCGTTGATGCGCGCCATCTTCCACATGGCTAACAATTCTGTATGGACTCTTACTGCAAGTGACCGAGTAAATCGCTTTTGGGCAAGCGGTGCGGTTGCAGTCGTGTATGCGGCCTTGGGGTGAGCGTCTAGCGCTCGGGCCAGGATGGAATCCGCCGGGACGAAGCCACACGTTCAATCGGCCACACTGGGCCAGAAGAGTTATCGGCTTGCGCGTCCCGGGGACCGACTCGTTTGCTTCGACGTTTCGCTCGGTGCAACGCGGGGTGAGAGCTCAGTGGATCGGCGGGCTGTTCACGCTGACGTGATCGGGATCACAACTCGCGCGGTGATGCTCGGCCGCCCAGAGCCTGCGGCCATGTTCCGTTCGATCAGGCCTTGCTTGCCAAGTAGCGTCAACGCCTGACCAAACACGGACGCGATCGCATCACGCGAGCGGCTGTTGAAATCCAAAATCGTGGTGAAATGCGGCTTCGCATCGCCGGTCAGCGCGATAAAGAGCACGTTGTCGCGACATGCGCGCGCGATTGATCGAGAACCGATGCCCTGCGAATAGGCCAGCAGCACGGCCTTAAGTAGCATCGCCGGCGCGTGCGCCGACGCGCCGACCGCGTTGTTGCGGTAGTGTGCATCGAACGCGGACAGGTCCAGCGTATCGACCAGGTGATGCAGAGCATGCGCAAACGAGCCCGGGACGAGTTGCGCATCAAAATCCACTGGCAACAACCGCGGGCTCATATCCACAAATTTGTACTTTGCCGTCCGAATATCCCTTGATCGCCTCACGTCATGCGAGCAAGATCGGGGCCAGATTTTTTACAGCCTCGTTAGTTAGTATGAAGCCAAAAACTGTCGTACTTATACTTCTCGCCGTCATCTCACTTCTTATCGGAGCTTTCGCGGAATACTTCGCGCCTGGTTGTGATCATTCGCCGTCTGATCTGCCCTGTATGCTGGCTTTAGCCTTTCTTATTTTCGCTTGGTTCCGTATCGACGCCGACCAGCGCTCCTACGAGCGGTCTATTTGGCTCAACATCTGCGTGGTTGTTTTCGCAATCTTTGCGATGCCGTACTATTTCTTCAGCTCTCGTGGCGTCAGAGATGGCTTCGCTTCTTCAGGCGTGTTCCTTCTAGTCGTCCTAGCCTCCATTTCACTCACCAGATTAGGCCATTTTGCCGCCTCCGCACTGCACGGCCACTCGTTCGAGCCGGACGGCTGCGCCGCCGCTCAACTCAGGTCAGATTTTCTACAGCCTCGTTAGGTCCCGCCACATTCGAATGTTGCCCTGTCGGAAACAAATGCAGCTTAGTGACGTCGTAGAGTTCTTTAATTTGAGGACGAAAAAATGAAACAGTATCGAGCATCTGGTCTTGGGCTACTGCTTCCATGGTTATCTTTTACAATTGCGCTCTTCGGCACCCCGGCAGCTTTCGCACAACAATCTTCCGCGGAGGGCACTTGGCGGTTGGTGTCGCGAAAGCTGCCCAACGGAACTACAGTTACTGCGCCTAATGTAATGGGCGTTGCCAGTTGGGTTCACGGCCAAAGGAGCTCCAACATATTTTGGAAGGGCCCGAACGGCGCAGCGTTTTCGTCTTCGCTGGTCTCCACATACAAGCTTACGGCCACTGAGTACACCGAGACGCTCATGTACATGGTCTACAACGACCCCACCACGGGCCAGCCTGCCGTTGTTGATCTGTCAGGAGAGACTAAAAGCGCGCATATCAGGGGCGGACCCCACCGCGTCGAAATGAAGCTTCCTTTCGATCCGGTAACGATTGTTGTTGTGGGGAACATTTTAACGGCTACATCTGAGGGTGGGTTTGTAGACTCTTGGACGAGGGTCGATTAATAGCGAGCTAGTCGTTAGGTGTCCCTCTGTGGAGTAAGGCTACGGTGTCTAATAATTCCGCAAGAGCAACTGTCTGATCATATTGCTGGAGCGGTCTCCTTCATCGCATCGCGCATGCGAGCATTCAAGACCACGATCAGCTTGCGCATGACGGCGACTAGGGCGACTTTTCCCGTTTTGCCGCGCTCACGTAGTCGAGCGTAGAAGGTTCGAAATACGGGATCGTGACGGACCACACTGAGCGCGGCCATATACAGCACAGCGCGGACGTTGGCGTGGCCACCCGATACGCTGCGTTGACCGCGCATGGTGCCGCTGTCGCGGTTGAGCGGCGCGACGCCGACCAGTTTGGCTAGCGCTTTTCCCATCCGGTGGCCCAAATCCCGCAGTCGGCTGACGAGGGTTGCCTGGGTTACTGGGCCGACGCCCTTGATCGTGACGAGCGGCGCCAGGGAAGACTGCGCGCGTACCCGCTCCGCCGACCGGGTGTCGATGTCAGCGAGCTGATGCTGCAAGGATCGAATGCGCGCTCGGGCGCGCCGGCGCAACTTGGGGTCGGACAAGGTCTCCAGAAACGGACATTCTTGCAAGCGCGTGCCGCACAGATGGCCACGGCTCGGGGTAGCTCAGCCAACTCACATTGCCTCGACGCATCCGGCACCTAGTGCGTGAGTTTCGACAACTCACCGGCCGCGGCCATTCTAGCCAAGCGACGTGACCAAAACCAAGCGCATGTTGCCCTGACGGGCGGCCGTGGCGAGGTGGCAAAATCGCCATCGTCTTCAATCGAGCTGAGCGACGAATTCTCGAAGCCGATGCAATTGGTTTCGTCGCATACTTTGCAACCGCCGCCAGCTACATTCGGAAGACCTTGCTTCCTGAAACCTTCGAGGAGCAGGGATGCAGGTGCTAACTATGCCGTAAGAAATTTCGGTTCAACGCACAAACCAATTTGCTTGGCGGATCGCACGTGTCTGGCGTCAGGGCTGTCGGCATGCGGCGCAGCGAGCACATTCTCATTCTTGCGGCACGACGCCGAGGTAGGCGCCCGCGGCGGCGATCGTTCCCCACATATCAACCGACGAATTGAACGATTGATCGAATAGTCGCTCGGCGCCAGCGCGATCGCCATTGATAAGCGTGTACGCGCCGATCTGAGCGACTTCCTGCGAATCATCGGGATTGTCGCGAACATAACTGTCGAACAGCGCTTTTGCCTTCGGCCATTCGCCGGCCTCGCGATACACTTTGGCGATGCGGAACAGGTCGCTCGACTTGTGCTTGCCTGCGAGCACGCCGTCGAATATCGCTTGACCTTCCGATTTCATTCCGCCCAGATAGTAGACCCTGCCGATGCCGATGCGCTCCCAGCTGCCGTCGCCTGCCTGGACGCGCGCGACCTCGAGCAGGGCTTTGGCCGCATCCACTTTCGACTTGCCATGGTAGAGCGACGTGTCGACCTTCTGCGATGCGTATCCGACTGCGATACCGCCGGTGAACAGTGCGGCCGCAGCGATGACCCGAGCAAGTTTCATGGTGACTCCGTCGCCGACATGGAGGACAAGCATAACCGTACGTCGCGATTCGGTGAAACACCGGTTCACCCGGCTTGAGTGATGCGTTACGGCTGGCCGCATCGACACAACGGCACAACGCAACCGTGCTCACTTCTCGCACGCGATAGACGATTCTGACTACATTCATCGATATTTGTGGATCACTTTTCAATGCAGCATCCGGAATGCCTGGCGCCGATACTCACGTTTCTCACGCGCGTAGGCATCACCGTGCGCATGCAAGCCGTGCCTGATGACAGCTTCCTTCCA
>JBDTWV010000089.1:0-7712 GCA_040006495.1 Dokdonella sp. | reverse complement strand
TGCAGCTCCTACATTCAATCGACGGTCGGGTGACGAGCGCCGAGGCCAAAGTCGTCGTCGAAGCGCGGCTCCCCACTTCAACTTCATCCGACCTCGTTGCGGCCTAAACCACTTCATGCTGCTCGAGTTCAAGCTACCGCATCGCCCCGTCCACCACCGGCCGCCTTCCGGCAAGGACCGGCTCCAAAGACAGGGCCGATCAGTACGCGTTGGCTTGGGCGACGTGAGACGCAGGGCTCACAGCTTTCCGACGCCCGACCTCAGCCGCTGCATCGCCTCGGCCAGTTGACGCCGGCTCTCGGTGGCGGCCGCTTCTCCATCCCGGTTCCGCAGCGCGACGAGAATGCGCTCGTGTGAAGGGAGCGATGCGCGATTGCTCCGCGGCGTCGGGTTCGTGCGATGCAGGCTGACGGTCAACGCGGCCGAAATCGCGGTGCCGATGGCCGCCAGATATTCATTTCCGGCGGCCCTTAACACGGCGAAGTGGAAGTCGCGGTCAGCGGCTACAAACAGGCCCACATCGTCTACGTTGTCAACCATGCGTTTCCAGGCGGCCTCGATGCCTTCCAGGCCGTCCTCATTCCGGGAATGGGCGGCCAATGCACACGCCCCAGGCTCGACGATCAGCCGCACCTCGGTCAGGCGGATCAGGAAGTCCGGGTCGGCATTCGACTGAGCGATCCAGCCCAGCACCTGGGCGTCCAACATGTTCCAGCCGGCGCGCGGCGTCACGCACGTGCCGCGACGTTGACGTGCTTCTAGCAGGCCCTTCGCCTCCAGCGCCTTGATCGCATCTCGCAGCACCGAGCGGCTGACATCGAACTCTTGCAGCAATGTCGCTTCCGGTGGCAGCGTCGATCCCGCGGCATAGACGCGGCCGACAACGCGACGGCCGAGTTCGGCCGCAACCTGAGCACTCAGAGATCCCGTTCGAACGCCAGAACCAAGGGTTTGCACTAAACGACGCCTCCCATTGTAATCATATTATATGATTTATTGAGCATCAGGACTGGCCAGCGCCGTGCGCATCGTAGACATCAAGACCCATATCCTTTCGACGCCGCTGGCGGAACCTTTCGCGTTCTCGATGGGCTGGGTTCATCGACGCAGCACGATGATCGTCGAGCTCATCACCGACGACGGCGTCGTCGGCTGGGGCGAGTCCCTCTGCCACGGATTGCAGCCGCCAGAGATCGCTGCGACCATCGTACAGACGGCGCTCAAGCCGCTGATCGTCGGCGCCGACCCTTTCGACGTCGACGCGCTGTGGGAGCGCATGTACAACCGCACGCGACCGTTTGGCCAGAAGGGCGCGGTGCCGAACGCGATCAGCGCTGTTGACATCGCGATCTGGGACTGCTTGGGCCGAGCGCTTGGTAAGCCGGTGCACAAGCTGCTCGGCGGCAGCTACCGGACTTCGGTGCAGCCGTACGCGACCGGCTTCTACCGTCGCGAAGGCGGCAGCTACCCTGCCGAAGCCATCGCCGAAGCCCGGCGCCATCTCGGTAACGGGTTCACAGCGATGAAGCTCAAGATCGGCTTCGGTATCGAAGAGGATATCGCCTACGTGAACAGCGTACGCGAGGCCGTCGGCCCGGGGCCGAAGTTGATGGTGGACGCCAACCACGCCTACAACGTCGGTACCGCGAGGCGCCTCCTGAAAGCCCTCGAGCCGGCCGGGATTCATTGGTTCGAGGAGCCGATCTCGCCCGAGGACATCGACGGCTACTGCGAGCTTAAGAACCTCACCGACATTTATCTGGCCGCCGGCGAAAACGAGTTCACCAAGTTCGGCTTCCGTGAGTGGATCTCGCGCCGGGCGGTCGACATCCTGCAGCCCGACCTGTGCTCGGCGGGCGGATTCACTGAGTGCCGCAAGATCTCCGCCATCGCCCAGGCTTGGCACATGCCGATCGTCCCGCACGTATGGGCGGGGGGTATCGGCTTAGCCGCCTCGTTGCAGTTTCTTGCGACGCTGCCGCCGGCGCCACTGGCGCTGTATCCGGTCGAGCCGATGCTCGAGTACGACCAGTCCGCGCATCCGTTCCGACACGACCTGATCTTCGGTGCGATCAAGATGCGCGAGGGTCGAGTCGCAATTCCCGACGGCCCAGGCTTGGGCATCGAAGTCGACCGCGACGTGATCGCCCGCTATGAAAAGGCGAACTGAGGTGCAGGTTTGCCCGCGGCGCACTTCTGAACGGACCACGCCAATTCCCAACCCGCCGGCCGTCACCGGCTCAAGTCCTGAAGGAACAGACCATGTTGTTTCGAAATAAGTTTGGTGTCGCGCTCGCCGCGGCGGTCGTCTTCGCCGCTTCGGCCCCCCCGGCTCTGGCTGCCGATTTCACGTTACGGGCCGCCCACTACTTCAAGGAAGAACATCCTTGGAATAAGGGCCTTGCGTTCTTCGCCAAGAAGGTTGCTGAAGACAGCAAAGGACGTATCCAGGTCGACATCTTCAGCGGTGGCATTCTAGGCAGCGAGGCGCAAACGCTGCAGTTCGTGAAGGACGGTTCGCTGGACTTTGTCGTGGCCGATCCGTCCGCCGGATCGCCTTTTGCGAAGGAACTGGACTTCTTCGCCTTGCCGTTCTTGTTCCGCGACTACGCGCACTGGCAAAAGTCCTTGGATGGCGAGCCTGGCAAACGCTATGCAAAGCTCATCGAGGACAAGACCGGCCTCAAGATCCTCGCATACTGGGGCGGCTCTAGTCGCAATGTGTTGTCAACCAAGAAGACCATTGCGAGCATCGACGACATGAAGGGATTCCGTCTGCGTTTGATCTCGAGCCCCCTCAAGGTCAACGTATGGAAGGCCGTTGGCGCGATTCCCACCCCCATCGCGTTCACGGAAACTTACCTCGCGATGAAGTCAGGCGTCGTGGACGGCATGGAAAACGAGTCGGTATCGGTGCTGGACATGAAGTTCTACGAGCCGGCCCCTCACATCGCTCGGACGGAGCATGAATTCACCGTGCGTCCGCTGTTCATGTCAAAGAAGTCCTTTGACAAGTTGCCGCCCGACTTGCAGCAGATCGTGGTTCGCGCCGCACAGGAGGCAACCCCGGTCGAGCGAAAGGCGGAGCTTGATGCAGGGCGGGCGGCTGAAGACGAGATGCAGTCCAAGTTCCACGTCAAGTTCAACACCATCGACAAGGAACCCTTCAAGAAGGCCACCAAGCCGGTCATTGCGGAGTTCGCGAACACCATGGGTCTTGCCGATCTGGCGAGCAGCATCGAAGCCGTGCGATAGAGATAACTGCATGCACCACGCCGCGGCCCCGCCAGCGCCTGCATCGCGTCAGTGGAACGGCGCGAGGTTGCAATGAACAGCGCCTCTGCCCTTCAAGACGATTCGGTTTCCGGCGATGCCGGAGACGACCGGACAGGACGCCGCGCGCACGGAATCGGCAGAGTCGAGTTCGCCGCCGAGGTCGTTGTCGTTTTCGCCCTTTTCGGCGAGCTCGTGGCGATGTTCGGCAACGTTATTGCCCGATCCCTGTTCGATACCTCGCTGCTATGGAGTCTGGAGGTCGGCGAGCTTGCATTGGTCGTCATGACGTTCATTGGCGGCGCAATCGCCTATCCGCGCAATGAACACATGGCGTTGCACGCGGTCGTTCAACGCCTCCCCAAACGCTGGCACCCATCCATTGCCGCAGCCGGTCACTGGCAAGTCTTCGCCATGGCCATGATTGGCGTGGTTCTTGCGGTTGGAATGATGTTGTCCCGCTGGGACGAGCGCACGCCATATCTCGGACTGCGAGCGATCTGGTTTGCAATCCCGATGATCATCGGCATGGCGCTGCTGGCGTACTTTGCGGTCCTGCGCATGCTCCGCGAGCCGCGGCGCGTGGTCGTGGGAACCGCTGTCGCCGTCGCCGTCGGGATCGCCGTGATCTTTGGGGTCGGTGCGCTTGCCGCAGGGGGGTTCCGGGACTATGCACTTCCGCTGGCATTCGCGATCTTCACCCTCCAGCTGGTGCTCGGCGTGCCCATCGGTTTTGCGCTGCTGATGGTGAGCCTTATTTTTCTGTACATGGCGAAGATGGTGCCCCTGTCCGTGGTACCGATCAACCTTCAGGCCGGCATTAGCAGCTTCGTCATGCTGTCGATTCCGTTTTTCATCCTGGCCGGCTACGTCATGACCGAGGGCGGCCTGAGCAAGCGATTGACCGAGTTCGTCATCACCATCGTAGGACGGTTTCGCGGCGGGATGCTCCAGGTCATCGTGGTGTGCATGTACATCATGTCGGGGATCTCGGGATCGAAGATTGCTGACGTTGCGGCTGTCGGCACCACGATGAAGGATGTGATGCGCAAGGAGAGCTACGACTCGGGCGAGACTGCCGCGATCTTGGCGTCCGGCGCAATCATGGGTGAAACCGTGCCGCCGAGCATTGCCATGCTGGTGCTCGCCTCGGTCACCTCGCTTTCCATCGGCACGCTGTTCGTCGCGGGGCTGCTACCTGCCGCCGTCATGGCTCTGTGCCTGATGGTGCTGATCTACTTCCGCTCGCGCGGTCGCCCCGGCGGGAAGGCCGAATCGCTGCAAACCATCACTCGCAGCGGCCTGATCGCCATTCCCGCGCTGGTCGCGCCGGTGATCCTCATTGGCGGAATCGTCACGGGCATCGCAACGCCCACCGAAGTGTCGTCCACTGCAGTCGTTTACGCTGCGGTTCTGGCCATCTTCTTCTACCGTGCCCTGTCCATGCGTCGGCTGTGGCAGGTTATGGCGAACACGGCGGCGCAGGCTGGCATGGTCCTGTTCATCACCGGCACGGCAAGTGCGTTTTCGTGGTCGCTGACGCTGGCAAAGCTGCCGCAAAAGATCGCCGGCCTCTTCACGGTCGTGGGCGGATCCGCCTGGCTGTTCATGCTCGCCACGGTCGTGACGCTGGTCATCATGGGCGCTCTGCTCGAAGGTCTTCCGGCACTGCTGATCTTCGGACCATTGCTGCTGCCGTTGGCGCCGGGCTTCGGAATCGACCCGCTCCAGTACGGCATCGTCATGATCATTGCGATGGGACTCGGCGCCTTTTCACCGCCCATCGGGGTCGGCATGTTCGTCACCTGCTCGATCTGCGACACGACAATGGAAAATGCGACGCGGCACATGCTGCCTTATCTCGTCGTGCTGGTGGTCGGTCTTCTTCTCGTGGCGTTCGTGCCGTGGTTCAGCCTGGTGGTTCCTCGTTTGATGGGGATGATGTAGAGACTGACATGTGGCCATGCTCTTCAGCACGGGTATCGGATGTATGAAACCTTTGCTGGCGATTGACTGGGGCACGTCCTCGCTGCGCGGCGCCTTGCTGCGGCCGGATGGCCGGACGATCGGGGAGCGCGAGTTCGCGCACGGCGTGCTAAACGTCGAGGCCGGCGGCTTTGCGCAGGCATTCGATTCGCTGTTCGGCGACTGGATGCGGGAGGCGCGCTTATGCCTGATGGCTGGAATGGTGGGCAGCCGGCAGGGATGGCGGGAGGTGCCGTATTGCGCTTGCCCCGCCACACTGGCGGAAATTTCGGCCAACTTGGAGTGGCTACAACCAGGCCTTATGGCGATCGTGCCGGGCCTGTCCTGCCGGTACCGTGGACTGGACGGTGATCCTGTTCTTGCTGAACTTCATGACGTGATGCGTGGCGAAGAAACGCAGGTACTGGGTGCATTGCGACTCCTCGGTCTTGCCGACGCGACGCTCGTGTTGCCCGGGACACACAGCAAGTGGGTTCAGGTTCGGACGGGACGGATCAAGTCGTTCACCACGTTCATGACCGGCGAATTCTTCGCTCTGCTCCGCTGCCACTCGATCCTTGCGCGGACCATTCCCGAAGCTGCCGATGAGGGTGACGATGCCGCGTTCGAACTTGGCGTGCGGCTCGCCTTGCAAGGCACGAGCCTGCTCGCGACGGCCTTCAGCGCGCGAACCGTTGCGCTGTTCGACCAAGTCGACGCGCGCAGTCGCAGCGACTATTTGTCCGGTCTGGTCATCGGCGAGGAGCTGCGCGCGCAGCCAATGCGTGATAGCGCGGTGATCGTCATTGGCTCGGACGCCTTGACGCGACGCTACAGCGCGGCGCTGGCAATTCGGGGCGTTGCAGCTCGCTGCGTCGGCGCGGAAGCGACTTGGGCCGGCCTGGCGGCGGTTGCTCAATCCCTTGCGGCTTGACCGCCTGCGGATCGCCGGCGACTCCGTTTTCCGGCGGTCTGACGCCGGTGGTGCCAGGGAGCAGGACGAGTGCCATGAGGTTCACGAACGTTTAAATTTCGCAAAAGAGAACCATCCATGACCATCGTTGCCATCCTGCGTGGAGTCACGCCCGAAGCCGTCACCGACATCGCCGACTGCCTAGTGCAGGGCGGCATCAAGACGATCGAGGTACCGCTGAATTCGCCCGATGCACTGGCCAGTATCCGGCTGTTGCATCAGCGCTTTGCCAGCAAGGCCTCGATCGGCGCGGGCACAGTGCTGACCATCGAGCAGGTCGAGGCGGTCGCGCAAGCCGGTGGCTCACTGGTGTTGTCGCCGAACATGAACGTCGACGTCATCCGACGCACGCGCCAGCTGGGCCTGACGTCCATTCCCGGCGTTGCCACGCCCACCGAGGCCTTTGCCGCACTGGACGCTGGCGCGACCGCGCTCAAGCTGTTTCCGGCCGATGTCCTCGGCGTCGCGACGTTGAAAGCCTGGCGTAGCGTGATGCCCGCTGACGTGCGCATCTATGCGGTCGGGGGCATCGAGGCGGGCAACGCCGCGGCGTTCCTTGCCGCCGGCGCCGTCGGCGTCGGCGTGGGTGGCTGGCTCTACAAGCCCGGACGCAATCTCGACGAGCTTCGCAAACGGGCGAACGAGCTGGTCCGCAGCGTGGATGGCATGCAGGCAAGTGCGCCCGATACCTCGTCTTCACGGCCTTGCCGCTAGGACAGCACGATCTCGTGCAGGGCGAGCCTGTCCCAGTCGAACACCACGCCGATGCCCGGCTCATCCGGTGCCACGGCCAGGTGCTCTGCTCGAGGACCAGCGGACGGAACGTGTAATCGACGATGCGGCCGGGCAGGGCATAGGCCTCCTGGGCAATGCCTCGGTGCCTCGCCGTAGTGAAAAGCAAAGTCGACCACAACCGCGCGACTCAGGTTGCCACTATCAGCCGTCCAGCACCCCGGGCTCCGGCGGCCGACTCTGCGACATCTCTACTTGGCTAGAACGCGACATTACAACTTTGCTTCTACAACAGACCTGACAACAAACAACGATTATGTAAACCGCGGTACGCGTCACTCGGCGCCTTGCTATGGCTCCGAATTAGTTGGCTTTCGCAGCCGTGCCGTGGCGGCTAGCCGCCGATCTTTTCGTAGGCCAGTTTTAGCGTTGGCTTCGCAAGTTCAAGATCATCCCGAGTCTTGATGGTGATTTCGAGGTCTCCAGTTCCGAAGTGGCCGATCTTCGAAACGTCACGCGATATTCCTGCGGGTCCGGGGTGCTGAGCCGGATCAAGCTTGAGGAACACAAGGATCTTTTTCTGCTGTGCCTCGACGCAGGCAATGTTTTGCGCCGTTCGGTAGGCGATGTACAGCTTTTTGGGCGACTCTTCGACGGTCGGGTCCTTGCTGGGTCTCTATCGTTCCGGCCTTGTGGAGCGTCGCCGTGACCGTCGCTGAAACGATCGCTGTGGTGCCGTCTTGGAATTGGCGCTGCAGGTCGTGGACTT
>JBDTWV010000088.1:0-7828 GCA_040006495.1 Dokdonella sp. | reverse complement strand
TTCTTCCGCGAGGTATGGGCGAACGCGTTCGATGCGGAAGTGCGTATCGCCGATTACGCGAAGTTCGGGGTCGATGTGCAGGTCGTGTCGACCGTCCCTGTGCTGTTTTCGTACTGGGCCAAGCCGAGCCAGGCGCTGGAATTGCACCGGCATCTGAACGATCACACGGCCGAACTTTGCCGAAAATACCCGCGCCACTACGCCGGTATCGGCACCGTGCCACTGCAGTCGCCGACGCTGGCGATCCAGGAGATGGAACGCTGCATCGACCAGCTCGGTCTTTCCGGCATCCAGATCGGTTCGCACATCGAGAACTGGAACCTCGACGCGCCGGAACTGTTCCCGTTTTTTGAGGCGGCCGCCGAACTCGGCGCGGCCATCCTCGTGCACCCGTGGGACATGATGGGTCGCGAGACGATGCCCAAGTACTGGTTGCCGTGGTTGGTCGGCATGCCGGCCGAACAATCGCGTGCGGCATGCTGCCTGATTTTCGGTGGTGTGCTCGAACGTTTGCCGAAACTGAAGGTCTGCTTCGCGCACGGTGGCGGATCGTTTCCGTACACGATCGGTCGCATCGAGCATGGCTTCCGCATGCGCCCCGATCTGGTCGCGACCGACAATGCGCGCAACCCGCGCGACTATCTGGATCGGGTCTATTTCGATTCCTGCGTGCACGACGACGCAGCACTGCGCTATCTGCTCGATGTGACCGGCGGCGAGCACGTGATGCTCGGCACCGACTATCCTTTTCCACTGGGTGAGCAGGAGCCGGGCAGCGGCATCGATGCGCTCGACTTGCCACTTGCCCAACAGGCTCGACTATTCCACGGCACTGCACTGGAGTGGTTGGGTCTGCCCTACGCGCGATTTGCCGACGATACGGAGTGAATTGTGAAACCTATCCCCTGCCTGTCGATCCTGTGTGCCGCCGTGTTCGCCGCCTGCCTATGCCCCACTGCAGCGTTCGCACAAGGCAAAACCGACTACACGCTCAATAGTGGACAAGTAAATTTCCATGTGCCGCCAACGTGGTCAGCCATCATGGAAAAGTCCGATGGCAATCCACAGGCCGTCGTGTTCCAGATTCCCGACCCGGCCACGCAGGGTAGCGAAGCGACGGCGAGCGTGACGGTGAAGACGCGTCAGCTCAAATCCGCCGCGGAGTTTCCGGGCACCGTAGCTAACGAGTTCGAACACGCCAAGACTCAGAGCGGTTACGAGAACGACGCGTCGAACACGAACAAGGCCGTGCATCAGTATTTCGTCCTGCAGGGCAAAATCCGCTACTTGGTGCGCGACGGCTTCGCGCAAGCCGGGATGATATCGGTCCAAGTGCATTGCCTGCGGCCACTGCTGCCGGCGAACACCCCAGCCTGGAACAAGGAATTCGACCGTGCCTGCGACGCTGTCCTCACGTCACTGAAATAGCAGGTGGCACTTAATCGCGCGTTGCACCACGTGCCCCGCTCGCCATCATGGCGGGCCCACACATCATTTTTCCGGCGCAGGCCGGAATTCAGATCTCTCGCACTGAAGCGAGGCGAACTGGGTCCCAGCTTTCCCCGGGACGACGAGCCTCCCGCGGTGACCTGACATGAACCCGACCGACTTCGACGCAACCGAAGCCCACGCATTGACCCTCGATGCGCGTGACCCGCTGGCCGCGTTTCGCGATGAATTCCTGATTCCGCATCACGCGGATGGATCAGAACAGGTCTACTTCTGTGGCAATTCGCTCGGGCTGCAACCGCGGAGCACGCGCGCCGCACTGATCGATGAGCTGGACGACTGGCAGGACTTTGGCGTGGAGGCGCACTTCCGCGGCAAGCATCCGTGGATGCCCTATCACGAACTGGTCCGCGACGATCTCGCCGCCGTGGTCGGCGCATTGCCGGTCGAAGTGGTCGCGATGAATTCGCTGACCGTGAACCTGCACCTGATGATGGTCAGTTTCTATCGACCGACCGCTGGGCGCAGCGCGATCCTGATCGAAAAGAACGCATTTCCATCCGATCACCACGCGGTCGAATCGCAGATCCGTTTCCATGGCCATGATCCGGCACATGCGCTGATCGAGCTCGATGGCGACGAGCCCAACGGCACGCTTTCGCAGGACGCGATCCTCCGCGCGATCGACCAATCCGGTTCACGCATCGCGTTGGTCCTGCTTCCCGGCGTTCAATACCTGACCGGCCAGGCCTTCGACTTGGCGACAATCACCAAGGCTGCGCATGCAAAGGGCTGCATCGTCGGTTTCGACCTCGCCCACGCGGCCGGCAACCTGCACCTGCAATTGCACGATGCGAACTGCGACTTCGCCGTCTGGTGCAGCTACAAATACTTGAATTCGGGTCCCGGCGCAGTCGCCGGCTGTTTCGTGCACGAGCGCCAGGCAAACGCCGACCTGCCACGCTTCGCCGGCTGGTGGGGCCACGACCAGGCGACACGATTTCAGATGCGCCCGGAATTCATTCCCGCGCCAGGAGCCGATGGCTGGCAGCTCAGCAACCCGCCGATTTTCGCCCTCGCACCAATGCGCGTTTCGCTCGCGATGTTCCGCCGTGCCGGCATGGCCGCGTTGCGCGCGAAATCCGAAGCACTGACTGCTTACTTTGAACAGCTGATTCGCAACGAACTCGCTGACACGCTGGACATCGTCACGCCATCGCAAGCGCATCGGCGCGGCTGCCAGCTTTCGCTGCGCGTGAAAGGCCCGCGCGATGCCGGCCGCGCTTTGTTCGAGCACCTGCAGGCGCATGGGATTGTGGTCGACTGGCGCGAACCAGACGTGATCCGTGCCGCGCCCACACCGCTGTACAACCGGCACATCGACTGCCTGCGATTTGTGCGTTGCGTGAAGGAATGGGTGGCCCATGCGCAAGCCTGAAGTCACCATCGTTGGCGCCGGCCTAGTCGGCGCCTTGCTCGCCACGTTGCTTGCGCAGCGTGGCTTTATGGTCGATGTGTTCGAGCGTCGACCGGACCCGCGCCAAGCGGGCTACGCCGGAGGCCGATCGATCAATCTCGCGCTGGCCGAGCGCGGCCTGCACGGACTGCGGGTTGCCGGCCTGACCGATCAAGTCATGCGCATCGCGGTGATGATGCGCGGGCGCATGGTGCATCACCGCGATGGCCACACCGAACTTCTGCGTTATGGGCGCGACGACAGTGAGGTAATCTGGTCGATCAGCCGTGGCCAGCTCAACATAACGCTGATCGATGCGGCGCAAAACGCCGGCGCGCGGTTCCATTTCGACCGCCGCCTCGACGCCGCGGATTTTGGAGAACAGGTCACGCTGCGCTTCCACGACGACAGCGCCGATGCGCTCCACGAGCACAGCACGGCATTTGCCATCGGCGCCGATGGCGGAGGTTCCGCGCTGCGCGCTGCGATGAATGCAGTGCAGCCTCTCGGTGAGCGCATCGAGGAGCTCGGCCATGGCTACAAGGAACTGGAAATCCCTGCACTTCCGGATTTCCCGACTCTTACATTGCCACCAACCGCGGCGGCAGCTCTTGCGCGCGGCGAACGCTACGCGCTGGAGCGCAATGCGCTGCACATCTGGCCGCGCGGCAACTACATGTGCATTGCGCTGCCGAATTCCGAAGGCAGTTTCACGGTCACCTTGTTCATGCCCAGCAAGGGCGACCCGAGCTTTGCCACGATCGCGACTCCGGCGGCGGCGCGCGCGTTGTTCGAGTGCGAGTTTGCCGACGTGTTGCCGCTGATGCCGGATCTCGAACAGGACTATGCGGGCAACCCGGTGGGGGTGCTCTCGACGCTGTATCTCGACCATTGGCATCTCGGCGGACGCGCCCTGCTGATCGGCGACGCCGCACATGCAATTGTGCCGTTCCACGGACAAGGCATGAACAGCGGCTTCGAGGACGCAGTCGAATTGGCCGATCTGCTTGACGCGCATCGCGACGACCTCGCCTGGACGTTTGCGGAGTTCGAGCGTCGCCGGCGTCCGAATGCCGAGGCAATCGCGACGATGGCGCTGGAGAATTACATCGAGATGCGCGACTCGGTGGCCGATGCTGACTTCCTGCTGCGCCGCGATTTAGGTCGCCTGTTGGCGCAACGCCACCCGGACCGCTTCATGCCGCGCTACGCAATGGTCACATTCACGCGCATGCCTTACGCACAGGCGTTCGTGCGCGGTGCCATGCAAGACGCACTGCTGCGCGAACTGACGGCTGGCAAGCAACACCTGGACGAGGTCGAACTTTCGCACGCCGACGCCTTGGTGAGCGAGCGCCTGACGCCGCTCACCGGCGGATAGCGGCGATGGCGCAATAGCAGCCGCCGGGTCCGCGCGAGCCTGTGGCTCACGACTAGGTCGACAGCGCCCAGTTCAGGCACAATCCGCCGATGACGGTCGCATGGGGACGACCGGCTCGCGGCTTGGTCCGGCGGCCGCCGCAACGCACCTCCCTCGCAGGTGTGCGACATGACCGACGAATCCAGCGAACGCCTCGCCCGTCAGCGCCGCGCATTCGCGCTCCTGCGCGAACTACTCGATCTACCCGAACCCGAACGGGCGCAAGCCATCGCGAGTTGCTGCGGCGACGACGACGTTCTGGCCTCCGAGATGCATGCGCTGCTCGCCGCGGAGCACAGCGGCGTGCTCGATCGTGCTGCTTGCGATATTGCCGCCCGCCTCGCCGACGAAGATGCGGCACAGGAGGACTTGCCCAGCGGAGCGCATGTCGGCGCCTGGACCATCATGCGGCCGCTCGGCAGCGGCGGCATGGGCACCGTGTATCTTGCCGAGCGCGCGGGCGATGGTTATGTGCAACAAGGCGCGCTCAAGCTGATCAAGCGCGGTATGGATTCAGCGGCCGTGCTGACGCGCTTTCGGCGCGAGCGACAGATCCTGTCGCGGCTCGTGCACCCGAATATCGCGCACTTGCTCGATGGCGGCGTCACTGCCGATGGTCGCCCGTATTTCGTCATGGAATATATCGATGGCGAGACGATTCAGCACTGGGTCGCGCGGGCGCGACCGAACCTCGACGCGCGCGTGGCGGTGTTCCTGAGTGCATGCGAGGCCGTCGCATACGCTCACCACACGCTGATCGTTCATCGAGACATCAAGCCCGAAAACCTGCTCGTCGACGCAATCGGCCATGCGCGCCTGCTCGATTTCGGCATTGCCAAATTGTTGGAGGACGACACTGCCGACGAGCGCACCGGGACCGCGACCCGCTTCATGTCGCGTGCCTACGCAGCGCCTGAGCAGTTGCGCGCAGAGGCCGTAACCACGGCAACTGACATCTACCAGCTCGGTGTTTTGTTGTTCGAACTGCTCACCGGCACACGTTTCGATGCCTCTCCCGGCGGCGCCGTATCCACGTGGCTGGTGCGTGCCCATGCGAATGCGGACGACGCAACCCGGCTCGCCATTCCCGCGCGCGCGCTGCACGGTGATGTCGCCATTATTGTGGCACGCGCGACCGACTCCGAACCGCAGCGGCGTTATCCTACCGTTGAAGCACTCGCACGCGATGTGCGTGCGTGGCGCAATGATCATCCGATTGCTGCGCGCGCCGACAGTGCCGGTTATCGACTGCGTCGCTTCGTCAGTCGCCACCGACTGGCTTCTGCAGCGACGACGCTTGCGCTGGGTGCGATCATGGCCGGCTCGACGCTGGCTTTGTGGCAAGCGCGCGAAGCGGCCAAGGAAGCGCGCCTCGCGCGCTCGGCACAGGCGTTCCTGACCAGCGTGTTCGACGCCTCCGCGCCCGATGCGGCCGCCGGCGAGCGCGTCGCCGCGCGCGAGCTGCTCGATCGCGGCAGCGAGCGCATCAAACATGAACTGCGCGACCAGCCGCGTCTGCGTGCCGAGATGATGCTCACCCTGGGCGCGCTGTACCGGCAGCTTGGCCAGTATCCGCAAGCCGAGGAGCTGCTGAGTGACGCGCGAGTCCAGTTGAGCGGGCTCCCTCCCGGTTCCGACAGCGCGATCCGCGCACACATCGAATTTGCGGCAACCGAACGCGAGCGCGGCAAACTCGACGAGTCAGAGCAAGCGTTGACCGCTGCATTCGCAATGCAGCCGCAAGCGGGCCTGTTGTCGCGGGCATTGGCCGAGCGCGGCCTGCTGCGAGAAAAGCAGGACCACTTCAACGCGGCCATCGTCTATGCCCGGGCGGCACTGGCGCTCGACCTCAAGCGCGGTGACTCGGCGCGTGGCGACGTGGCACGCGACCGTCAGGTCGAGGCACTGATGCTGGCCCGGCGCGGGCAGTTCGACGAATCGGCGCGCACACTGGAACACGCGATCGCCGATGCGCGCGCGGTTTTCGGCAACGAGGACACCCGCATCGCACAGATGCTCAACGACTATGGCCTCGCCTTGGTGGAAAAGGGTCGCTCGCAGGAGGCTGAGGTGCCGCTGCGCGAGTCGCTGGTGATCCGACGCAAGCTTCTCGGTGATCAGCATCCTGCCGTCGCCGAAAGCCTGCAATTGCTCGGCGCTGCATTGCGCCCACAAGGCCGGCTCGATGAGAGTCAAGCCGCGCTGGAGGAAGCGTTGAAAATCCAGCGTAACGCTTTCGGCGATCACCATGTGCTCGTTGCAAACACGCTCAATTCGCTCGGAATGCTGGGATTTTCGCGACGCCAACCGGAAAGCGCCGAACCCTATTTCCGCGAAGCCCTCGCGATCTATCGTGAGCGCGGCGAAAGTGACAGCGCCCCCGCCACTGCGGTCGCCAATAACGAAGCAACCGTGTTGATCCAGCTCGGTCGCTATGACGAAGCTGAGCCGCTGGTGCGCCACTCGCTCGAAGTGCATCTGGCCTTGGTCGGCGAACAACATCCGTTCGTGATGAGCGATCTCAACACGATGGCGCAGCTGGAGATGCGGCGCGAGCGCTACGACAGTGCGATTGAGCACGCGCGCCGTGCGACGCGAATTGCCGACTCCGCGTCCAGTCCTGCGCGCGAAGGTGCCTATGTGCATTTGTCGTTCGCGAACGTGCTCAACCGTGCCGGGCGCTCGACCGAAGCGCTGACCGAGGTCGACCGTGCAATCGCCACCCTCAACGGTCTCGGCAAGGGGGGGGGCGACCCGCGCATGCCGGTGGCACTGGCGGTGCGTGCCGACGCGCTGCTCGGGCTCGGTCGCACGGATGAAGCACAGGTGCTGGCTCAGGGCGTACTGGCGCAGCGAGAGAAGAGTGCGCCAAAAGACGCCGCCGGAATGGCAGCAACGCATGCGCTGTTGGCGCGCATCGCCGCAGCACAGCACAAGACTGCCGAGGAAAAGCGTGAACGCGCGAGTGCGCGCACGCTGCTGGCGAGCATGACTACGGTCGATCCCGACCTCGCGCGTCAGGTCGAACGACGCTGAGCACGCCCAATTGACGCCAAAGCAGGCTACAAAGATGCTCTACATCACGCCCAGACCAACCGCCGAGAGCGCATGAACGAAGACCTCGACAAGCTGGTCGATGCCGCTGGGCGCGGCGACCGCGCGGCTACCGATCGCGTATTCGCACTGCTTTATGACGAATTGCGCCTGTGCGCGCATCGCCAGTTGCGCGGCGCCAATCGGACCCTGTCGACAACCGCGCTGGTCCACGAAACTTACGTCAAGCTGACCGCCAACGACACGCTGCGCCTGGAAAGCCGTCAGCATTTCATGGCCCTCGCTGCGCGCGCGATGCGCCAGGTTCTGGTCGACCATGCGCGCCGGGTTGACACCGACAAACGCGGCGGCGGCGCGATCTGCGTCACCCTGGATGATCGCCACGTCGACGGCGCCAGCGAGGCCTTCGAGGTGCTCGCACTCGATCGCGCCCTGAACGTGCTCGAAGA
>JBDTWV010000087.1:0-7869 GCA_040006495.1 Dokdonella sp. | reverse complement strand
CTCGGCGGCAAGCCCAAGGATTTCGACATCGCGACCAATGCGACACCGGAGCAAGTTCGCGCGCAGTTTCGCAACTGCCGCCTGATCGGCAGGCGTTTTCGGCTGGCCCATGTGGTCTTCGGCCGCGAAATCGTCGAGGTCGCAACATTCCGCGGCAGCAGCGATGACGGCAGCGGCGACCGCCATTCCGTCGACGGTCGACTCGTTCGCGACAATGTCTATGGCAGCCTTGAGGAAGACGCGGTCCGCCGCGACTTCACAGTCAACGCGCTCTACTACGACATCGCCGATTTCAGCGTGCGCGATGCAGTGGGAGGAATGGCCGATCTCGAACAGCGCGTGATGCGCCTGATCGGTGATCCGGAACTGCGTTACCGCGAAGATCCGGTGCGCATGCTGCGTGCGGCACGCCTGGCTGCGAAGCTGCGTTTCGACATCGCACCGGAAACGGCTGCGCCGTTCGCACAGCTCGGGTCATTGCTCGCGGATGCGCCCCCGGCACGGTTGTTCGATGAATCGCTGAAGCTGTTTCTGGGCGGTTACGGCTTGGCAAGTTTTCGGGCGCTCGAGTACTACGGATTGCTCCAGCACATATTTCCGGTAACCGCGCGCGTGCTCGCCACGGACACTGCACCGAATTTTCGTGGGCTGATCGAACAGACCCTGGCGAACACGGATGCGCGCGTGCGCGAGGAAAAGCCGGTCACGCCGGCGTTCCTGTTTGCAGCGATGCTGTGGGAGCCGGTGCGCGTGAGCGCGCATGCATTGCACAGCAACGGCATGGATGCGGCATCGGCCTGGGCTCATGCGGTCGATCGCATTCTGCGCGAGCAGGCGCAGCGCGTGGCGATTCCGCGTCGCTTCACGATTACTATCGAGGAGATCTGGGCGCTGCAGCCGCGCTTCGCGCAGCGCACGAAAAAGCGTGCGATGCGCCTGCTGGAACATCCGCGATTTCGCGCCGCTTATGATTTTTTGCTGTTGCGCGCGCATGAATCTGCGGAGCTTGCCGAGCTCGGGACGTGGTGGACGGAGGCGCAGGAAATTGCTCCCGATGAACTCGCGGAGCGGTTGGGGGCGATGCCAGCAGCCGCACCGGAACCAGCGACAGATGTGACGTCAGCGCCGAAGCGCAAGCGCCCACGTCGGCGCCGTCGCAAGCTGAGCGGGGAGCCCAGCGTAGAATCCAAAACGAGCGATGCGAGTGACTGATGCAGGGTTTCGCGTGTGCCTACGTGGGGCTCGGCAGCAATCTTGACGATCCCGCGCAGCAGATCCGGCGTGCGTTGGGCGCGCTTGAAACACTTCCGCGGACGCGCGTGCTGCGCCATTCGCGGTGCTACCGAACCTCGCCCTGGGGGATCACCGAGCAACCCGCCTTCGTCAACGCCGTCGCAGAACTTGCCAGTGAGCTCACACCACATGAGTTGCTTGCTGCATTGCTCTCGATCGAGCGTGCGCAGGGCCGTCGCCGCGATGGTTCGCAGTGGGGGCCGCGCACACTCGATCTCGACCTACTGACCTATGCACACTTGCAATTGGCCGAACCGGGTCTGGTCCTGCCGCACCCGCATATCAGCACGCGCTCATTCGTGCTGGTGCCGCTGGCCGAGCTCAATGCGTCGCTGTTGATTCCTGGGGTCGGCGTCGTGCGCGACCTCCTCGCACACATCGACGCCGCCGATTGCGTGCCGATCGATTGATACGCGTCGCTTGAGCTCGGTTGCTCGCGCAGGGAATAATGCGGGCCCGAGCCAACGAGCGCTTCCACGATGTACGCGAACGCAGCGACCAGCGCACCGGTAACCGTGCCGCAGCTACTTGAGCGCAAGCGTCGCTCCGAGAAGATCGTTTCGATAACTTCGTACGATGCGAGTATCGCGGCACGCGCGGACGAGGCTGGGGTCGATTTCGTGTTGGTCGGCGATTCGCTCGGCATGGTCGTGCAGGGCCATCCGAGCACGCTGCCAGTCACGGTCGATGAGATGGTCTATCACACTGCATGCGTCGCGCGTGGATTGCGCCGCGCGTTGCTGGTTGCCGATCTGCCGTTCATGAGTTTCCGTGACCCGGCTACTGCCCTCACCAACGCGGCACGGCTGATGGCTGAGGGCGGCGCCGCGATGGTCAAGCTTGAAGGTGCTGGCTGGGTGTGCGAGGTGATCGACGCGCTGAAACGCCATGATGTGCCGGTCTGCGCGCACATCGGCCTGACCCCGCAGTCGGTACACAAGCTCGGCGGTTATCGCGTGCAGGGCCGTGACGACGTTGCCGCGCAGCGTCTGAAGTCCGATGCGCTTGCGCTGCAGGAAGCCGGAGCGGACCTGCTCGTGCTCGAATGCGTGCCAGCCGCTCTTGCGGCCGACATTAGCCAAGAGCTGCGCATCCCGACCATTGGCATCGGCGCCGGGGCGGGTTGTGATGGCCAGATCCTGGTGGTGTACGACTTGCTCGGTATCACGCCTGGCAAGCGGCCGCGGTTCTCGAAGGATTTCCTGATCGGGACGAATTCAGTCGTCGACGCGATCGGCGCATATGCGCGCGCTGTGCGCAGCGGTGAATTCCCGGGCGCCGAGCACAGTTATTGATGTCGATGCAGACCATCAGCGAAAGCGAAGCATTGCGCGCGTTGGTTGCGGAGCTGCGGCGCAGCGGACAGCGAATCGGTTTCGTGCCGACCATGGGCAACCTGCACGCCGGCCATCATTCGCTGCTCGGTCTCGCGCGCGAACGCGCCGACGTGGTTATTGCGAGTGTGTTCGTCAATCCGACCCAGTTCGGTCCGAACGAGGATTTCGAGCGTTATCCACGCACACCCGAGGCAGACGCTGCGGGACTCGCTGCGCAAGGTTGCGACGTGTTGTTCCTGCCCACGGTTGTGGATCTGTATCCGTACGGGGCCGAGCGCAGCGTCACGATCCGCGTGCCGGACTTGTGCGATGTGCTTGAAGGCGCGATCCGACCGGGACATTTTGACGGAGTCGCGACCGTCGTTGCCAAGCTGTTCAATCTGGTCCAGCCCGATGTGGCTGTGTTCGGACAGAAGGATTACCAGCAGCTGCTGGTCATCCGCCGCATGGTGCGCGATCTCGGGTTTCCGATCGAGATCGCGTCTGCGCCGATCGTGCGCGAGCGAAATGGTCTCGCGATGAGTTCGCGCAATCAGTATCTGAGCGCCGAGCAGCGCGAGCGCGCCGGCGTGATCCAGGTGACGTTGCTGCGGATGGCGGAGGGGGTTGCAGCGGCGTGGCAATCGGTTGCGCAGATTGAGGCCGAGGCGCACGAGCGTCTTGCCCAGGCAGGCATGGCGGTCGATTACGCGGTGATTCGAGATGCCGACGATCTGGGCCCGGTCGATAACGTGAAACGTGATGGGGGGGTCGCTCTGATCGCAGCCCGGTTCGGTTCGACGCGACTGATCGACAATAGGCTGCTCGATTCGAACGCCGTCGAGCACGTGTAGTTTTTTTGTTCCTATGTGTGGTATTCTCCCCACGTCTCCGGGTTTTCGCAACGCTCGTTGTCCCCGAGGATATGCAGGGCGCATTTAGGTAGTCGTTTCAATTAAGACCCCCGCTGCGGCATCGCGCGTGGGTTTTTTTTTGCCATTTACATTGCGAAATCAGCGGCTTGGAAGTGACACGGTCGCAATGCGGCACCAATGCTGCAATCGCACATGCTCTGATATACTGCTGTATTCGCGCCTGTAGCGCAAATACAACACTGATCGCGGAGGCTCCATGCAGCTCAACATGCTCAAGGCGAAGATCCATCGCGCCACAGTGACCCTTGCCGAATTGCATTACGAGGGTTCCTGCGCGATCGACGGCGATCTGCTCGATGCCTCCGGTATTGTCGAGTACGAGCAGATCCACATCTACAACGTGAACAATGGCCAGCGGTTTTCGACCTATGCGATTCGCGCGGACGAAAGCTCGGGCATCATCTCGATCAACGGCGCCGCCGCGCATCGCGCGCAGCCGGGCGACATCATCATCATTTGCGCCTACGGCAGCTATGCCGAAGCGGAAGCGTCCGCCCACAAGCCGAAGCTCGTCTACGTGGATCGCCACAACAAGGTGACCCACACCAACCGTTCGATCCCGAAACAGGCGGCCTGACCGAGGGCGTCCGCGCGCGTCGTTTTCGCTGCGGCGGGCGGGTTACACGCTTTCGCGCACAGATGCGTCCGCGCTTGGCGGGACCTTCAGGTTCCCGCTCGCTTGCACCGCCTTGCGTGCCTGTTCGGCGAGCGCCCACGCCACATGCTCACGTACCAGCGCGGATGCATCGTCCGCACGTGATCGCAACGCTTCGATCGTCGCGGTCGTTGGCGGTGCATTGCCGAGCGCGACTGCGATGTTGCGCAGCCAGCCTTCATACCCGGTGCGCCGGATCGCCATCCCCGCGGTGCGTTCCTCGAAATCCTGTTCGGACCATGCAAACACGTCCGCAAGGCTCGCATTTTCAAGCCCGTGGCGCGGGGTGAAGTCGGATTCCGAAGTGGACTGCGAGAACTTGTTCCATGGGCAGACCAGCTGGCAATCGTCGCAACCGAAGATGCGGTTGCCGATCAGCGGGCGTAGGTCTTTCGGAATGGCGCCGCGCAGTTCGATCGTCAGGTACGAGATGCAGCGGCGCGCATCGAGTTTGTATGGCCCAATGATCGCCTGGGTCGGACAGACGTCGATGCAGCGCGTGCAGGTGCCGCAATGTGCGGTAGCCGGGGCGTCGATCGGTAGCGGCAAGTCGGTATAGATTTCGCCGAGGAAAAACCACGAGCCGGCTTGCCGGCTGAGCAGCAACGTGTGCTTGCCGATCCAGCCAAGGCCGGCGTTGCGGGCGAGCGCCTTTTCGAGCACCGGCGCCGAATCGGTGAATACGCGGTAGCCGAATGGACCGGTCACCGCGCTGATCCGCTCAGAAAGTTTTTGCAGGCGTCCACGCAGCAACTTGTGATAGTCGCGGCCGAGCGCATAGCGCGAGACGTAGGCAAGCTCGCCATCGCCGAGCACATCCCAGGCCTCGGCCAGCCCCGGCGGCGCGTAATCCATGCGCGCTGAAATGACCCGCACGGTGCCGGAGTGCAGATCGTCGGGTCGACTGCGCTTGACCCCATGGCGTGCCATGTAGTCCATTTCGCCGTGATGACCGGCATCGAGCCAGTTGAGCAGATGCACCTCGTCCTCGGCCAGTTCGGTGCCGCTGACAGCGATTTGCTGGAAGCCCAGTTCGGCGCCCCACTTCTGGATGTCGGCGCCAAGCGCGGCGTAGTCGATGGTGGTATCGATGGTTTTCATGCCGCAGCAACAGTGCATCTCCGACGCGGTACGCAGCATAACGCCTACCGAGCGCTCGCAGCCCGCGCGCGATAAAATCACCGGATGCCGGCCGATTCCCGAACAAATTCCTTGTACACCGCCGAACAGGTCCGCCACATCGATCGCACTGCGATTGAGGAGTGCGGCGTCCCAGGTTTTTCGTTGATGCAGCGCGCCGCCAGTGCCGCATTTGCAGCCTTGCGCAAGCGCTGGCCGCAAGCTAAGCACATCGGCCTGCTCGCCGGCAGCGGCAACAATGGCGGCGATGCATTCCTGCTCGGTACGCTGGCATTGCAGGCAGGCTTGCGCGTCGATGCGATCGCGCTGACGCCCACATCGAACGACGATGCGGCGCGTGCGCGCAAAACCTTCGAAATGGCGGGAGGACGCATTTACGTCGCTGATTTCGATACCACTATTCCGGCGGCTGATGTCATCGTCGACGGCTTGTTCGGTACTGGTCTGGCGCGGCCGGTCACTGGGGTTGCCGCCATGCTGATCGAAAACCTCAATGCGGCCCGACGCGATGTGCTCGCAATCGATCTCCCATCCGGGCTTGATGCCAACACCGGCGTTTGCCTCGGCGCGACGGTTCTTGCCAATGTGACGATCAGCTTCATTGCCTGGAAGCGCGGCCTGTTTACCTGCGATGCGGTCGATCGTTGTGGCGCGCTGCAATTGGCTCCGCTGGATGTTCCGGTCAAGGCGTGGGATGGCCTGGTCGCTGATGCGCACGTGCTCGACGACGGGTTGGCTGGCATGCTTGCGCCACGACGTGGCAATTCCAACAAATCCAGCTTTGGACATGTTCTTGTCATTGGCGGCGATCTTGGCATGGCCGGCGCGGTGCGCCTTGCCGGCGAGGCGGCGCTGCGCTGTGGCGCTGGTCTGGTCAGTGTCGCTACGCGCGCGTCGCATGTGACCGCACTGAATGCAGCGCGCCCTGAATTGATGGCACACGGCGTCGACGACCCGAGCGATCTCGGGGCGTTGATCCAGCGTGCCAGCGTCATCGCGATCGGCACGGGCATGGGGCAGGGCGCATGGGCACAAGCGCTGTTCGATGCGGCGATTGGAAGTGCGCGGCCACTGGTATTTGATGCGGACGCGCTGAATCTCATCGCACGTGCGCCGCGTGCGTTGCCGGAACAGACGGTGTTGACACCACACCCGGGCGAAGCGGCGCGCTTGCTTGGCAGTGATGTCGCCGCGATCCAGCACGATCGCTTTGCAGCGGTGCGCGAAATCGCCGGTCGCTACAACGCCGTTGTCGTGCTCAAGGGAGCGGGCAGTCTGATCGCCGATCCGCAGGGCCACGTCGCGGTGTGCCCGTGGGGCAATCCGGGCATGGCCTCGGGCGGGATGGGCGATCTGCTGACCGGCGTGGTCGCCGCGCTGCGCGCACAAGGCTTGTCGGCATGGGACGCCGCGCGCCTCGCGGTTGGCGTGCATGCACGCGCGGGCGATATTGCTGCCGGCGAATCGCCACGCGGCTTGATCGCGAGCGATTTGTTTGTGCCGCTTCGCCAACTCGTCAACGGGTTCGCATGATGAGCGGCGAGGCATCGGCGCGGCACGAAATCAACGAGACTCAACTTGTCGAACTCGCGGCTCAACTCGCGCCCGCCGTGCGCGACGGCGGGGTGATCCATCTGGTCGGCGAACTGGGTGCAGGCAAGACGACATTCGCGCGCGCGCTGCTCGGAGCACTCGGCGTCGGCGAGCGGGTCAAGAGTCCGACCTACAGTCTGATCGAGTCGTATCGCGTTGGAGCTCTCGACGTGCATCACCTCGACCTCTATCGGATCGCCGACCCCGGCGAGCTGGAATGGCTCGGGCTGCCGGATCTGTGTGGACCGCACACGCTGTTGCTGATCGAATGGCCGGAGCGCGGCGGCGGCGCGCTGCCGAAGCCGGATCTGGTCATAACCTTGGAGCACGCCGGCCTGATGCGAGCCTTGCGGGTTAGCGCGTCCGGCCGGCGTGGCGAGAGTTTGCTGGTCGAATGGCTGTACGGCGACAG
Organism: Dokdonella sp.; assembly: GCA_040006495.1. Lineage (GTDB taxonomy): Bacteria > Pseudomonadota > Gammaproteobacteria > Xanthomonadales > Rhodanobacteraceae > Dokdonella_A. The sequence goes on along the minus strand of JBDTWV010000087.1, from coordinate 525 downwards.
TACGCATTGACGCGTTCTGAATCCTTAGGTTGGGCCTCTTTCCTGAATGAATTTTCAAGAAGATCCCCCACGCTACGGATTTTCAAGGAAAAAACTTGCATTTTCCGATTGAATTCGAGTTAATGCGCGACATGTGGGGAATTCGCAACCAAGCTTCGCTCGCCACCTGTGCCGCAGCACTGCTGTTCGGCGCCGCCGCCGGCCATGCGGCGGAGATCAAGACTCTGCGAATCTGGGCTGGGCCGGAATACACGCGCGCCGTGTTTGATGTTTCCGGACCCGTCGACTACAAACTGTTCGAGCTGTCGAAACCCAATCGCGTCGTGCTCGACGTGCGCGGGAGCACGCTCGGCAGCCAGTTCAACACGCCGGCAGCGAAAGGTGTCCTGAAAAGCTTGCGCGCCGGGAAGCAGGGCAAGAACGATGCCCGCATCGTGTTCGATCTGGTCGATGGCGTGCGTCCGACGAGCTTCCTGTTGCCGCCAGCCGACAAGTTTGGCTATCGCCTGGTGCGCGATTTGTATC
>JBDTWV010000086.1:0-7893 GCA_040006495.1 Dokdonella sp. | reverse complement strand
CCCGCGCTACGCCGGGATGACGAGCCCTTTCTCCAGCTGCCGGTGACCCATCAACTAACGCACAACTCCCGGCCCACCACTCCGCTGCCTGCTATCATTGACCGTTTTCCCTGCCAACCTCCGTCATGCTTGACCATCTGACCGAAACCCGCCGCCGTCGCACGTTTGCGATCATTTCGCATCCGGACGCGGGCAAGACCACGCTGACCGAAAAGCTGCTGCTGTTTGGCGGCGCGATCCAGATGGCCGGCTCGGTGAAGTCGCGCAAGACAGCGCGGCATGCGACATCGGACTGGATGGCGCTGGAGAAAGAGCGCGGCATCTCGGTGACCAGCTCGGTGATGCAGTTCCCGTATGCCGAACGCATCATCAACCTGCTCGACACCCCGGGACACGCGGACTTCTCCGAAGACACCTATCGCGTGCTGACCGCAGTCGACTCCGCACTGATGGTGATCGACTGCGCCAAGGGTGTTGAGGAACGCACAATCAAGTTGATGGACGTGTGTCGCCTGCGCGATACGCCAATCATGACGTTCATCAACAAGCTCGACCGCGAAGGTCGCGCGCCGATCGAACTGCTCGACGAAGTTGAATCGGTCTTGCAGATTCCGTGTGCGCCGATCACCTGGCCGATCGGCATGGGCTCGCGCTTGAAGGGTGTCTACCACTTGTTGCTCGACGAAGTGCATATCTTCGAAGCAGGCAGAAATTTTTCGCGGCAGGATTCGACGATCTTCAAGGGCCTCGACGATCCCGCACTGGCCGAACGAATCGGCTCCGCGGTCCTCGATGAGTTGCGCGAGGAACTGGAACTGGTCCAGGGCGCTTCGCATCCATTCGATCCCGAAGCCTACCTTGCAGGACGCCAAACGCCGGTGTTTTTTGGGTCGGCAGTGAACAGCTTCGGCGTGCAACTGCTGCTCGATTTTTTCGTCGAACACGCGCCATCGCCGCAACCGCGCACGACGACGACGCGTACGGTATCGCCCGATGAGGAATCGTTCGGTGGTTTCGTATTCAAGATCCAGGCGAACATGGATCCTATGCATCGCGATCGCGTCGCGTTCCTGCGTGTGTGTTCCGGACGCTACGACTCGGGCATGAAGATGCTGCACGTACGTACGGGCAAGGAAGTGCGCATTGCGAACGCGCTGACTTTCATGGCCTCGGATCGCGAGATCGTCGAAACCGCATACCCGGGCGATGTGATCGGCCTGCACAACCACGGCACAATCTCGATCGGCGACACCTTCACCTCAGGCGAGGCGATAGCGTTCACCGGGATTCCGAACTTCGCGCCGGAGCTGTTTCGGCGCGCGCGCCTGCGCGATCCACTGAAAATGAAGGCCCTGCAGAAAGGCCTCGCGCAGTTGTCGGAAGAAGGTGCGACCCAGTTTTTCCGGCCTTTGATGTCGAACGACCTGATCCTCGGTGCGGTCGGTGTGCTGCAGTTCGAGGTCGTCGCGTATCGCCTGAAGGACGAGTACGGGGTCGAGGCTTCGTTCGAGAACGTCGGCGTGATCACCGCGCGTTGGGTGCACTGCGATGATGCGAAAAAGCTGGAGGAGTTCCGCGAGAAGAACGCGATGAATCTTTCGATCGACGCGGCCGGCGAACTGGTCTATCTCGCGCCGACCCGGGTCAACCTGCAACTGACGATGGAGCGCTGGCCGACCGTTACCTTTGCAGCAACACGCGAACACGCCCACGCGGTTGCGACGGCAGCCTGAAACGAAAATGCCCGGATAGACCGGGCATTGTTCGCTGAAGCGGACGTCTGGACTCAGCCTGAGAAGTGGCCACGAAACAGTTCGTCGCCACGCGCGCCAATGGCCTGCTTTTGTTGACCGGCATCGCTCGACGAGGTGAAAATCGTGTCGTTCGACACGAAAATCCGATCCGTGGATGGCGCGCCATGCATGGCTGCGGCAACCGCCGCCTGTTGCGACATATCTGACTGATGCCACGACCACAGACCAAGGGCGATCGAAAGACAGGCGGCGATGCCGCCGGCCCAGCGCAAGCGATGCACACCCCGCTCTCGCCGTGCACCAGCCGCGACTCGATGCTCGCGCCCACGCATGGGATGCGCCGAACGATGAGTATCGCGAACGTCTCGGACAAGGGATTCGGAAACCGGATGCAACGCGCGCAGAAAGCGTGCGAGATCTGATTGTGGCGCCGACTGCGTCAGATCGGCGACAACGCGGGCGCGGCGCGCATCATCGATCGGACCGGCCCCCACAGACGGTACGGCAACCGCAACCAGATCGTCCACGCTCACAGCGGGCTGCGCGCGTTGTGTCGTCAGGCGTCGATAGAGTCGGGAAAGAGACATTTCATTCATGGCATTCGTCTTCACGTTTTCAGTCTTCAAAATCGCCGTGACCCATTTCGCGCAGGCGGGTTTTCAACTCCTCCAACCCGCGCGACACAAGCTTTCGCGCCGCGTCGGCCGACGCAATGCCAGCCAAATCGGCGATTTCCTGCAGGGAAAAACCCTGCAGATGAAGCGCAATCGGCAACCGCCGCCGCTCGGGAATCTCAGCCATGCAGCGCTCCAGGCCCTGCATGCGTTCGCTATCCCCAGCGCTCTGCTCGGGCCCAACCGGGCCTTCGCCAAGATCGACCGGCTGTTCGTCGTCATCCTCCGGCAACGGCTCCGTGGCGCGGACCTGGGCCCGCCGCAACGCGTCGATGACCGTACTCGCGACCACCCTCTGCACATAAGACGCATGAAAGGCCCCAGACCGGTCACGTTCGAATGCATGCCACAGCCGAATCCGCACTTCCTGCTCGATATCGGCCGGATCAATGCCGTGTTTGTCGAGCCCGTACGTCTTCAGCATGCCTTTTACGCGCACGCCATAGGCACGAAAAATCTCTTCCAGACGGGTGTGGGTGGAGTCTTCGGAGGGGGGCATGATCGGCGGATTGGCGCGGGTCGGCTATGCTCGTCGACGCCGCGCGCGAGTGCAAGCTGGCCTGGGAAGGCAGGCGGGGCCTGTCCACAGGCTCCGATCCGCTGTGACGGCCGTCAAGCAGCCTTCTGCAGCAAAGGCGGCAGCGGGCAATGCAATGCCGCACAGATGGTACGCAGAAGCTCGGCTTCGGCAACACTGACGATGCCGTCGGCGCTGATTGCCCGCGTCAATGCGCGCACGACAAGCTCCTTGCCTGCCGGTGTAAGGAGATTGAGCTTCGGCAGCGCGCGATCGAGCGCAGACGCCCAGTCGTCAGGCGGCAAATAACGGGCAGGCAGGTTCGGCAATACTTCCTGCAAACCCAGTACATACGCGCGTTGCGCCGATGCAGTATCGTCGTGACCGTATTTTGCGACGATTGCCAGCATATCGCCCAACTCGGTGGCGACCTCTGGCAGTTTCGTGCGACCGAATGCCTGGCTCGCGGCCGGATTGAGCGAATCCACCACCTGCATGCGGATCAGGCGTGCGAGGCAATATTCATCCAGCGTGACCTTGCCGTCAGCATCGATCAGCTGCTGCAGCGTGACCATGAAAATGACCAGTTGCGTGCGTGGACGCCGACGCAACGCAGGGAACGCGAGTGCGGCCAGCGGCAGTCGCTGCATCGGATGCAGATCCGCGACGTCGACGGCGAGGGCTTCGACGGCGGCACAGGAACCTGCGTCGAAGTGCGTACGCAGCAAATCGAGCTGACGCGTGCGGGTATCCGACTCATCGTTGAGCAGCAACGCGAAAATGAGCAGCGTGGCCTGCTCCGGCTGCCAAGCCGCTTCGCGCAGGCAAGCGGGCATCGTCGCCTGGATCTGACGCGCACCCGCCTGGTCGTCATTGCCAGGGTTGCCGACCTGATGCACGACCGCCTGTGGCGACAAGCGCACGTCCGCATCCGCCGGCGGCAGCACCGAAGCTGGCGCAGAACGCCTGACCGCCGCACCGGCGGCAGGCGCGAAGCCCGAGATCGAGATATCCGCACGATCGCGTTCATCCTCGGCCACGCGTTCGGGTTGTGACCAAGCGGCGGCGATTACCTGGAATTCGTCGACCCGGAACCCAGGATCAAGCCGCAGGATGCGGGCGCCCAACGGTGGATGCGTCGCGAATAGCGCCGAGTAGCCCACCCCGTCGCCGAACAGCATGTGCGCAACCTCTTCCTTGTCGCTGCTGGCGAGCCGCGAACCTTCGACAAGCCCGCCCAATTTCTTCAGTGCACCGGCGATGCCTTCGGTCTGACGCGTGAACTGCACTGCGGACGCATCGGCAAGAAACTCGCGTTGGCGCGAGACCGAAGCCTTGATGACGCGCCCGAACACCACGCCGATATAGCCGACCGCGAGCAGAGCAAGCCCGACGAACACGATGCCGCCGCTGTCGCGGCTGCGTCCGCGCCCGGAAATTTCCGTGATCTTGCGACCGACCGTTGCGAGCACGAGGATGCCGAACACGACGCCGATCAGGCGGATGTTGAGGCGCATGTCGCCGTTGAGGATGTGGCTGAATTCATGCCCGATCACGCCTTGCAATTCCTCGCGCGTGAGCTTGTCGAGTGCGCCGCGCGTGACCGTGACCGCGGCGTCGGTCGGCGCGTAGCCGGATGCAAACGCATTGATGCCCGCCTCTTCCTCGAGCACATAGATTTCCGGAACCGGAACGCCAGCGGCGATCGCCAACTCCTCGATGACGTTGCGCAGGCGGCGATACGCGAAATTGCTGGTATCGGTCGGCACCGGCACCGCACCCAACTCGCGCGCGACCACGCCACCACCACCGCGCAGACTCGCAGTGCGATAGAGCGAACCGAGCGCGATCACCAGCACGACAAAGGCACTCATCGCGAACAAGCCGCCCCAGCCGAAGCCGTCGTTGGCGTGACCCACGTTGCCGAGCCCGAGCGCGGCGATCAGCACGAAATCCGTCGCTGCGACAATCGCGGCGACCGCGAGACCGAACAGCCACAGCATGCGCCGCGTTTGGCGCCGGGCTTGTTTCTGATGTGCGAAGAAATTCATGGCTTACAGATCATTGTGCGAGCGGCGGAAGCCGCGATGTTCCTGCCGCATCGATCGACAGGCATCGCGGCTTCCGCCGCTCCTACCACCACGACTCCCGCAACGTGCAAAGTTCAACCGAACGAAACCTTCGGGACTTCGCGCTTCGTTTCCGACTCGATCTTGAGTGGCTCGGCCGGCAAGAACGCAAACATGTTGGCGACCATCGAACCGGGGAACATCTCGCGGCTGTTGTTGTAACCCATGACCGCATCGTTGTAGGCCTGGCGCGCGAACGCAACCTTGTTCTCGGTCGAGGTCAACTCCTCGCTGAGTTGCATCATGTTCTGGTTGGCCTTGAGATCCGGGTAAGCTTCGGACAATGCGAACAGACGTCCAAGCGTCCGGGTCAGCGCATTGTCCGCGCCAGCCAGCTGTTGCATGGCGGCAGCATCACCAGGATTGGCCTTGGCCGCTGACAAACCTGATACCGCCGAGTTGCGTGCCTGCACCACCGCTTCGAGCGTGTCACGCTCGTGCGCCATGTAGGCTTTCGCGGTTTCCACGAGATTCGGGATCAGGTCATAGCGCCGGGTCAGTTGCACGTCGATCTGCGCGAACGCGTTCTTGTAGCCGTTTCGGCCCGTGACCAGACCGTTGTAGAGACCGACGGCGAACAGGACGATGCCGACCACGATCACCAGGAGAATGATTCCGCTCATATTTACTTTTCCTTTTCGCGAAGTGGCTAGAATCGACGCGTTTCGAGAATAACACGAGGGTCGTCAGCGGCCCCGGAGAGCCCATTGAGCCGTACCCAACCTGTTTTTTTTGCATTGCTTGCAACACTCGCGATCGTGTTTTCCGTCTCTGCCGGCGCCGCCGACAAGACGAAAAGGCCGAAGGCACACGCGGCGCACAGCACGAAAGCCGCGACCGCTGCAACCGCGCGCAAGAAGCACGTTACGCCCGCGTCGCCGAAAGGTGCGCGCGCGACAGCAACCAAGTCCGCGCGCACGCGTCGCCCGATCGTGACCGCGCCGATCGTGATTCCGGTCGCCGATGCGCGTGATGTCTCACACAACGCGGCCGGCATCGCACGCGAATTCGATCATTGGCTGGACAACCTGGAAGCATCAAATGATGTTTCGGGAATGGCCGTTGCCATCGTCAAGGATGACCAGGTTCTGCTCGAGCGTGGCATCGGCTACGCCGATTACCAGATGCGCGAACGCGTCACCGGCAATACCGTCTTCCGTCTGGCATCGCTGTCGAAGGCCTTTGCGGCCGCCCTGACCGGCCTGCTCGTCGAGAACGGACGGCTGAGTTGGGATACCAAGGTCGCCAACATGTTGCCGGCCTTCGCGCTCAACGATGTCGACGGATCGCAGCGGTTGACCATACGTGACATCCTCAGCCATCGCGTCGGCCTGCCGCACAACACCTACGATAACCTGCTGGAACAGAACGAACCCTATGAACTGATCGTCGACCAGCTCAAGGATGTACCACTCGCGTGTCCGGTCGGCGATTGCTACGGCTACCAGAACATCGCGTTCAGTCTGGTCGGCGACGTGACCTACGCAGCGACGGGCGATTTCTATTCGCACCTGGTCGGCAAACGCATCTTCCATCCACTCGGCATGCGCACCGCGTCGTATGGCCGCGATGCACTCGAGGCGTCGAAAAGCTGGGCGAGGCCGCACCACCGCGCCGGCAAGGGCTGGGCGCCGTTCGCGCCGAACGAAAATTACTATCACGTGCCACCTGCAGCCGGCGTCAACGCGAGCATCCGCGACATGGAGCAATGGCTGATCGCACAAATGGGTGGCCGCCCGGATGTGCTGTCGCCAACACTGCTTACCCAGCTGCACACACCGCTGGTGGAAACCGCGCGTGAAATGCGTGCATCGTCGTGGCGGCGCGGACGCTTGAACGACGCCCAATACGCGCTCGGCTGGCGCATCTATGACTACGCCGGAACGACTTTGGTATTTCACGCAGGTGCGGTGCAAGGCTACCGCGCGATGATCGCGTTCCTGCCGAAGTACCGCTTCGGCGCAGTTATGTTATGGAACTGCGAATCCGCTACACCGAGCGGACTCATGCCGATGCTGCTCGATCGCTATCTCGGGCTGCCCGAAGTGGACTGGGCCGGCATCGACAACGATGCGAGCCCTGAAGTCATCAGCGGATCGGAATAACGGGCGCGTCAGTGCCCTCAGCCACGAATTTCTGGTGAGGGCAGCGCGGCACACGGCGCTGCTGCAAAATCATGGTGATATCCCGGTCGGCCTGCGCGCTGGACTCCCGACCTGCTCAACATTCCGGACATCGGCCCGTCGAGCGGGCGGATCCATGTGCCTCGCGCGGAGGCTAATTTCCGTGCGCAAGGAATCACCTCGAAGGTGAAATTTTGTCCAAAACTGACACTCTGCGCGCCGGGCTGACAGTGGCACAGCCACGATGCGGCAGGCCAGCCCGGAGGCAGGATGGCAAACCCGTCAGCCGGACTGGCCGGCGCAGACCTACTCGCCGAGCTTGAAATCGATGCGGCGACGCAATGTCGACGACACCGGCTTGCCGTTCTCGAGCTTCGCTTCGAATTTGGCTCCTTTGATTGCGCTAAGTGCGGAGCTGTCGAAGACTCGGGAGCTCGAATTGACGACTTTCGCGTTCTGGACGGAGCCATCTGCGGCAACCGTGAACTCCACGTCAACCGTGCCATCCTGGCGGTTGCGCGCCGCAGTTGGCGGATAGGCAGGCCGTGGTGGCGTGATCACTCGCACATCGCGACTCTCTCCAACAGGTGGTTCTGGCGCCGGCGGCGGCGCTGCGACAGGCGCCGGCGTCGCACGGGCGACCTTCGGCGCCGCGGCGGGTGCGGGCGCCGCAGCCGTCTGTTCCGCATTGGCACC
>JBDTWV010000085.1:0-7903 GCA_040006495.1 Dokdonella sp. | reverse complement strand
GTGGCCGTCGATCGGCCCGATCACCTGCCAGCCGTAGCTGCGGAAACGCGCGGCGCTGTCGTCGGTGAACCAGCCCTGCACCTGACCATCGATCGAGATGCCGTTGTCGTCGTACAGTGCGATCAACTTGCCAAGCTGCCAGGTGCCAGCCAATGCGCAGGCCTCGTGCGAGATCCCTTCCATCAGGCAGCCGTCGCCAAGAAATACGAAGGTGTGGTGGTCGATGATCGGCTGCTCGTCGCGGTTGAATTCGGCGCCAAGGAGTTTTTCGGCGAGCGCGAAGCCGACCGCGTTGGCGACGCCCTGGCCGAGCGGTCCGGTCGTTGTCTCCACGCCGGGCGTCACTCCGATTTCGGGATGACCTGGCGTCTTCGAATGCAGCACGCGGAAGTTCTCGAGTTCGCCGATGGCCAGGTCATAGCCGGTCAGGTGCAGCAATGCGTATTGCAGCATAGAACCGTGGCCGTTGGAGAGCATGAAGCGGTCGCGGTTGCTCCACTGCGGGTTAGCCGGATTGTGCTTGAGATGCCGGGTCCACAGCGCCAGCGCAATCTCGGCCATGCCCATCGGCATGCCGGGGTGGCCGGATTTCGCCTTCTCCACCGCGTCGGCGGAGAGGAAGCGGATCGCGTTCGCGAGGCGTGCGGTGTCGACGCCGGACGAGGCGACGGAAGGGGTGCTGCTCATGCGAGGGCGCTCCAGGCTATGCAATGCCACGCGCCGAGCGTTCAGGAACGCGGCAGACGAACGGCGTGATCGGGGTTATACCGCGCAGATTCCGTCACGCCGGTCGGCGCGACATGGAAGCGATGCGAAATGACGATTTTGCAACATCGGCGGTGCTGGCGGTAGTGATGCGGGAGCCATCTCGGATCTTGAGACACGCTGCGGCTAGAATGCGCGCTCGCTCCGTTGCCCCAGCCACCGCCCATCCCGCGCCTGTCCGCCCTGCGGCGAATCCGAATCGCGTGGCTGTGCGGCTTCATTCCCCATTCCAAGTCACTGAATTCCATGTTCTTTCGCAATCTCAGCCTGTTTCGTTTCCCGGAAAGCGTCAGCAAATCCCTGGACAGTCTCGAAAAGGATCTCGACTCGCAGCGTTTGCGCGAATGCGGTCCGCTGGAACTGGCGACGCGCGGTTTCGTGTCGCCGTTTGGACGCGACAGCGAAGAGCTTATGCACCAATTTGGTGCATACACTCTGCTGTCGGTGGGCGCCGAAGAGCGTCTGCTGCCCGGCGTCGTCGTCAATGAGGAGCTTGGCGAGCGACTGCGCAGGATCGCCGAGAAGGAAGCGCGCCGGGTCGGGGCAAAGGAGCGCAAGCGACTGAAAGAACAGGTAATTTCTGAACTCCTTCCGCGCGCCTTCATACGTCCGTCACGATTGATGGCTTATCTGGACGCTGACAGCGGCTGGTTTGTGGTCGATAGCGCCAGCCGTAAGGCGGCCGAGGATGCGGTCAGCCAGGTGCGCGACGCACTGGGCCGCTTTCCGGCCACGCCGATCGCGCCGGAGGAGTCGCCGCGGACCTTGATGACAGGCTGGCTCACGGATGGCAAGCTGCCCAACGGACTGGTACTGGGCGACGAATGCGAATTGCGCGATCCAGCCGAGGCAGGCGCGATCGTTCGCTGCCGGCGCCAGGACCTTGAATCGGACGAAGTCAGAGAGCATCTGAAGTCGGGTAAGCAGGTGTTTCAGCTCGGTTTGGAGTACGACGAACGCGTGAGTTTCGTGCTCGGTGAGGATCTCACCGTGCGCAAGCTCCGCTTCATGGATGTGGTTCTCGATGAAATGGGCGAAGACACCGCCGAATCGGCACGCGCCGAGCTGACCGCGAGCTTCGCGTTGATGACACTGGAATTCAAGAATTTGTTCGAGCGTTTGGAAGAGTGGTTCGGATGTCCCCGCCCGGGCGATCGCGACTAGCGACGACGGCGGGCTGGCTGGAGCGCAATAAACGTGGATGTCGCAAACAATTACCTGGAACTGGCGATGCCCGCGGGCGAGACGATCAAGGTCTTGCGCAAGAGTCATCCACAGGCACGCCGACTGCGCCTGACCGTCACGCCGGGCGGTGCGCGCGTGACCTATCCAGAAGGCACTCATCCGGCCCAGGTGTTTGCATTCCTGCGCAAGCATGGTGAATGGCTGGAACGCAAACTCGACGAACTGAGTCTTGGTTCTGCACCGCCGCCACTGAAGCCTGGCGCGGCGACCGTGATTCCGCTGCGTGGCGAGACCACGCGCTTGTCGTGGCGCGATGGCGCGTATCCGCGCATCGAGCAAATCGACGACCGCCTGATCCTGACCCTGCCGCGTCCGCACGGGAAGTCCACCCTGCCGGCCGCGCGTGCATTGCTGCGTTCATATCTTGAAGCGCAGATCCGCCGCGACGTCAGTCGCTATCTCGCGCGTTATTGTCCGGAACTCGATCACGCGCCGACCGCGGTCAAGCTGCGTCCGCTAAAGAGCCTGTGGGGCAGTTTGGACACGCGCGACCGCGTCACCCTCGATCTCGCACTGGCGCTCGCGCCGCCTGCTGCCCTGCGCTATGTCGTCGTGCACGAACTGTGTCATCTGCGCATTCGCAGCCACGCCCCGCGCTTCTGGGCGCTGGTCGAAAAGCTGTATCCGGAATGGCGCGAGCAGCGTGATTGGCTGCGTGTCCACGGTCAGGCGTTGAAGGCGGAACTGACGCGATTGATCCAGGCGCCGGCCGATTGAATCAGGCGCGCCACGCGCCATCGCGAAACGCTGCTTGCAACACACATCCGGCGGCGCCTCATGTGGGAGCGCCAGTAAGCGCGATGCACTGACGGGTGGAACAGCATTGCGGCCGCCGCCGCTCCCACCAAAAGCGTAAAACCCGTTGGCTCCGCGACAACGCCGCGCCGAAGACGCGGACTGCCTTCTACAATGTCCGTCCCGACGTTGTACCAACGGTTGTCCATGGATCGAGCCGCCCTGCCCATCGACGCGATCCTGCAGGATCTGCTGACGACTCTGGTCTCGTCCACGCGCGTCGTGCTGGAGGCGCCGCCGGGCGCGGGCAAGACCACCCGGGTGCCACCCGCACTCCTCGCTGCGCCCTGGCTCTCGGGTCGCAAGATCCTGCTGCTGGAGCCGCGCCGCATTGCCGCGCGTGCGGCAGCCGGATTCATGGCTGCCCAGCGCGGCGAGGCAGTCGGTGCGACGGTCGGCTACCGGATTCGTTTCGAATCAAAGGTTTCCGCTGCCACGCGGATCGAAGTGGTCACCGAGGGCATCGTGACCCGGATGATCCAGGACGATCCAGAATTGCCCGGGGTTGGCGCGATCGTGTTCGACGAATTCCACGAGCGCCACCTGCATGGCGATCTCGGCGCCGCTCTCGCGCTTGACGTGCAGGCTAACCTGCGCTCGGACCTGCGCCTGGTGATCATGTCGGCGACCCTCGACGGCGAGCGTATCGCGCGCTGGTTCGATGCGCCGCAACTGGTCAGTGCGGGTCGATGTTTTCCCGTGCGCATCGCGCACCCTCCCGCGCGCGCGGGAGAGGCGTGGCCCGATCGCGGCTGGCCGTTCCAGGTGCGCCGCGCGGTTGAACAGGCGCTCGCGGAAAGCGATGGCGATGTGCTCGTATTCCTGCCCGGTAAAAGGGAAATCGATCGGACACGTGATGCACTGCTGTCGCTTCTCCAAGCAGGAGAAGGTGCCCGAAGGGCGGATGAGGTAAATCTCCCGCACGTTGCGATTGCATATCAATCGGACGGTCCTCCCAAATCCGGCGCTGCGAACCTGCTTTCCTCTGCGCTCAAGGGGGAAATCCAAATCGTGCCGTTGCATGGCGAACTGTCGCTCGCCGACCAGCAAGCCGTGCTGGGAATCGCCGCGCCCGGCACGCGCCGCATCGTGCTCGCGACCAATGTCGCCGAATCCAGTTTGACCCTGCCAGGTGTGCGGTCGGTCGTGGACCTCGGCCTCGCGCGCGAGCCGCGCTTCGATCCGAATTCGGGTTTCACGCGGCTCGACACCGTGAACATCTCGCAGGCCTCAGCCGACCAGCGCGCGGGCCGCGCCGGCCGGCTCGGCCCCGGTGTGTGTTACCGGCTATGGCCGCAGAGCCGCCGCCTGGATGCCGAGCGCACACCAGAGATATCACAAGTGGAATTGTCGCAATTGACGCTGGAGCTCGGCGCATGGGGCTCGGATGTCCTGCGCTGGCTCGATGCGCCGCCTCTCGGCCCTCTTGCGCAGGCGCGCGACCTGCTGCGCCAACTCGGCGCGCTCGCTGAAGACAACCGCATCAATACCCTGGGCCGGCGCATGCTGGCGCTCGGCGCGCATCCGCGTCTCGCGGCGGCGGTGTTGCGTGCCGATCCCAGCCAGCATGGCCTCGCCTGCGATATCGCCGCATTGATCGAAGCACGCAATCCGCTGCGCGGCGAAGCGGGACGCAGCGACGATTTCCGCGCACGCGTATCCGCGCTGCATGGGTGGCGCGCGCATGATCGCGGCGCGGCTCGCGAGCTCGGTGCAGATGTCGGTGCGCTGGCAGCGATCACGCAGGCTGCCGACGCGTGGCGCCGGCGCAGCCATCCGCTAGCCAACGCCGGTGGTGGGAGCAGCGGAAGCCGCGATGCTGGTGCGACGCGCATCCTCCAAAACAACGGCGTCGCGGCTTTCGCTGCTCCCACAACGAGCGGCACGAGCGTCCTGGACGTCGGTGACCTGCTGATCCATGCGTTCCCCGATCGCATCGCGCGTCAGGACCCGAACAATCCGCGTCGCTACCAGCTCGCGAATGGGCGCGGAGCGCGCCTGCTCGAGGAAAGCGTGCTGGTTGGCGAGCGCTGGTTGGTCATTGTCGACCTGCGCTACAACGAACGCGACAGCCTGATCCTCGCCGCCGCACCGTTCGACGCGGACCGACTCGAGCGCGACTTTCCGCAACGTTTTACGCGTGAGCGTGTAGTGCGCTGGAATCGCGACTTGCGCAGCGTCGATGCGTTCGAGGAACGCCGATACGAGGCGATCGTGCTGGAACGGCGCAGCGTTCCGCCTCGCCCCGAGGACGCAGTGCCGGCATTGCTTGCCGCGGTGCGCGATCTCGGCCTCGACGCGTTGCCATGGAGCGAGCACGCGCACGAATTGCGCTTGCGTGTTGAGGCGCTGCGCACATGGTGCCCCGAACTCGGCCTGCCGGATTTCTCCGAAGCAGCGTTGCTGGCATCGCTGGAGGACTGGCTCGCGCCGTATCTGGCGAACAAGCGCCGTCTCGATGCGTTGCAGGCTGCGGATTTGTCCGAGGCGCTAGCGGCTCAGCTCGACTTTCCGATGCGCCGCGCGCTCGACGAGCAAGCGCCGAACGCGATCAGGGTGCCGAGCGGACAGGAACGGCGCATTGCTTATTCCGCCGATGCGCCGCCGATGCTGGCGGTCAAACTGCAAGAACTGTTCGGCCTCACCGATACGCCGCGCATCGCGAACGGCAAGGTCGCGCTAACCCTGCATCTGCTCTCGCCGGGCGGAAAGCCGGTGCAGATCACTCAGGACCTGAAGAGCTTCTGGGAACGCACGTATCCGGAAGTGAAGAAGGAACTCAAGGGCCGCTATCCGAAGCATCCGTGGCCGGACGATCCCTGGACCGCCACCCCGACGCATCGTGCCAAGCCGCGACGGTAACCGAGTCGCAGGGTCAGCCTCCTAGTTCGAGCGCGCATCGAACTTGGCGCAGACTTCGCTGAACGGTGTGATCACGAACCTCGCACGAGCGATGCGCCCGACGCGGAATCGCGCCGGCCGCGTCAGGTCGTGCTGTGCGTTGCGGATCGGGCTATCGCCGATTTCGACCGCCGAGTGATCCATCGCTCGCAGCACGCGGTGCCGGCCCTCCACGAGACTCTTTGCGACCTCCACCGCACGGGGCTTGCGGGCGAACGATGGAACCATGCACGCTCGCCAATGGTCGCAGCCCAATTGCGCCCCTGGTCTGGAGAATCCACCGTGCGAAGCCTGACATGAGCAATCCCAAACGCGTGCTGCCCTGGATGGTCGCCTTCCTGATGGCGGTCGGCGTACTCGCCGCGGCGCTAGCGCCGCGCCTCGCGGCGATCTTCGCGGCGAATCCGTTCTTCAACGCGGTGATCCTGGCGGTGCTCGTCGCCGGCATTGTGGTGAACCTGCGCCAGGTTCTGGTGTTGTCGCGCGAGGTCGCGTGGATCGACGCTTTCAGGCGCACCAATCCGGATCAGAAGCCGACCGGCAAACCGCGCCTGCTGGCGCCGATGGCACGCATGCTCGATGGGCGCGAGCGCGGCCGGGCCGCGCTGTCGGCACCGTCGATGCGCACGATCCTCGACAGCGTGCAATTGCGCCTGGAGGAATCGCGTGATCTGTCGCGCTACCTGATCGGCTTGGCGATCTTCCTCGGCCTGCTCGGCACCTTCTGGGGCTTGCTGGTCACGATCCGCTCGGTGGCCGACATCATCGGCACCCTCAATGTCGGCAACGATGCGGTCACGATGTTCGGTGCGCTCAAGGAGAACCTGCGTCAACCGCTGAGTGGCATGTCGACGAGTTTTTCAACGTCGCTATTCGGCCTTGCCAGCTCGTTGGTCATCGGCTTTCTCGATCTGCAGGCTGGGCACGCGCAGAACCGTTTCCACAATGAGCTTGAAGAATGGCTGTCCGGCATGACACGGCTTTCGTCGGGCACTGCGCTCGAAGGTGATGCTGCGGTGCCGGCCTACGTGCAGGCGTTGCTGGAGCAGACCGCGGACGGGCTCGATCGCATGCAGCGCGCGATCGTCGAGAACGAGCGCGAACGCCACGGCACCAACCAGCAGCTCGGTGAGCTCGGCGCACAGCTCGGTCGCCTGACTGACCTGCTCAGCCGCGATGCGCGCGAGCGCCAAGGCGCTGCAGAGATGCAGGGCGAACTCAAGACCGTACTGCGCCAGCTCGCCAGCCAGAACCAGCCAACCACGCAGTTTTCCGAGGAATTGCGCGGCGAGCTGCGCCTGCTCTCGCGAACGATTGCCGCGGCGATGGACGGCCAGCGCGCGCGCGCGGCCGCGCCGCTGCCGGCCGAGCGCGAGCCGCATCGATGAGCATGCTGCGCCGCCGGCGCGTGTTCGACATCTGGCCCGGTTTCGTCGATGCGCTGACCTCGCTGATCATGGTGATGATCTTCGTGTTGCTGATCTTCGCGATTGGCCAGTTCGTTCTGTCCGATACGCTGGCCGGCAAGAATCGCGCGCTTGATGCGCTGAACTCGAAAGTCGTTGAACTGGCCAAGACGCTGTCGCTGGCCGAGGACAGCAAGCGTACGCTGGATGCGAAGGTCACAGAATTGTCCGCATCGCTCGGCCAGGCCAGCGCTGAGCGCGACCAGACCCGGACAGCACTCGATACCGCGACCAGCGAAGCGGCGAAGCTCAACGCCGACATTGCCGCGTTGAGCGTGCTCAAGCAGCAGCTGGAGGCGCAGGTCGCGAGTCTCGCCGCCACGCTCGACACCTCGAAGCAGGATTTGGTCAAGCAGACCGACCTGACGTCGGCCGCGTCGGCGCAAGTGGAGCTGCTCAACCGCCAGCTCGCCGCACTCAACGAACAGCTTGGCAAGATCCAGAGTGCGCTCGGCATCGCGAACAAGAGCGTGGACGCGAAGGACGCGAAGATCGCCGACCTCGGCAAGCAGCTCAACATCGCCCTTGCGAACAAGGTCGGCGAACTCGGACGTTATCGTTCGGAATTCTTCGGCAAGCTGCGCGCCGCGCTCGGCGATCGTACCGACGTGAAGGTTGTCGGCGATCGTTTCGTGGTGCCGACCGATATCCTGTTCGACTCCGGATCGGCCGAGCTCGGACCCGAAGCGCAGGCGCGTCTGGCAACGATGGCGATGACGGTGCGCGAAGTC
>JBDTWV010000084.1:0-7918 GCA_040006495.1 Dokdonella sp. | reverse complement strand
GCGATGTGGCGTGCGGCGTTGGCGTGGCGGGTGCGGATGTTGCTGGTCATGACGGGATTCTAGGGGAAACGGCGACGAACGGCCGACTGTCCGCCACCCGCTGTTACCGGCTGCGCTAGACTGCGGCGATGGATACCCCACCGCCTTCGCTCGACAGTCTGCGCGCGCAATTCGATCGCTTGCGTGGCGCGCAATTGCAGAACACGCCGGACTACCGCCAGCGCCGGGACCAGCTCGAAAAGCTGGCGCAAACGATCAGCCGTTACCGCGAAGACATCGTCCAGGCGATCTCGACCGATTTCGGCCGCCGTTCCCGGGTCGAAACGCTGGCGGCCGACATCATGACCACGCTCGGCGAGATCCGGCATACGCGCAAACACTTGCGCCGCTGGATGCGTCCGCAGCGGCGCTCGGTGAACCTCACGTTCAAGCCGGCGCGCGGCGAGGTGCGTTTCCAACCGCTGGGCGTAATCGGCATCGTCGCGCCGTGGAATTATCCGTTCCAGCTGGCGGTGCTACCGTTGGCCAATGCCATCGCCGCCGGTAACCGGGTGATGATCAAGCCATCGGAGTTCACGCCGCGGCTAAGCGAACTGCTGGTGCGGATGCTGGCCGAAGTATTCGCTGCCGAGCACGTGGTGGTCGTGCAGGGCGATGCCGCGGTCGGCGCGGCATTCACCCGTCTGCCCTTCGACCATCTGCTGTTCACCGGCTCGACCTCGGTCGGTCGCGAGGTGATGCGGGCAGCGGCAGCGAACCTGACGCCGGTCACGCTCGAACTGGGTGGCAAGTCACCTGCGATCATCGGCTCGGGGGCGCGTTTCGAAAATGCGGTGGAGCGCATCCTGGTCGGCAAAACCTTGAATGCCGGTCAAACCTGCATTGCACCCGACTATGTGTTGCTGCCGCGCGAGCGCGTTGACGCATTCGTCGATAGCGCGCGCTCGACGCTTGCCCGGCTGTATCCGCAACTGGCGTCGAACACGCAATACGCGAGCATCGTGTCAGACACGCACTACGCACGCCTAAGCGCGTTACGCGATGGCGCAGTGTCATCAGGCGCCACCGCGCACGCGCTGACCGATGCATCGGCCAATCCGGCGACACGTTCGTTTCCGCCCTTGCTGCTCTCGGGCGTCGATGATTCCATGCGTGTGATGCAGGAAGAAATCTTCGGCCCCCTCCTGCCATTGGTGCCCTACGACACGCTCGACGACGCACTGGCGTATGTGGCCGCCCACCCACATCCGCTGGCGCTGTACATCTTCGAGGACGACCGCGACACGGTTGATAATATCCTCGCACGCTCGCGCGCAGGCGGGGTCAGCGTGAATGACACGATCTTGCATGTCGCGCAGCATGACCTGCCGTTCGGCGGCGTCGGCCCGTCAGGCATCGGCGCCTATCATGGCGAGGATGGCTTTCGCGCGTTCTCACACATGAAACCGGTGTTTCGCCAGGCGCGCTGGAATTCCACCAGCCTGATGAATCCGCCGTACGGTGCGACGTTCCAGAGATTGCTGAAGTTGCTGCTCGGTCGCTAACCCGCCTCACTTTGGCGTACGCGGGAGCGGCGGAAGCCGCGATGCTTTTCCACAACGCCTCAAGAGCATCGCGCCTTCCAGCGCCCCACCAAAAGCGTGTCGCTACCCCCAGAGCGTGGCTGTCTTATCACTGCGTGGTGGCGACACCGACTTCTCGGCCCGGCGTGCCACGCACGCGGCCTGCGCGTGCATCGGCGATCACGCGTCGTGTCCACAGACGCATGTCATCGAGAAGCGCATAAATACACGGCAGTGCAAGCAAGGTCACGATCGTCGAGAACGTCAACCCGCCTGCGATCGCACGCGCCATTGGATAGTACGGCGGACCATCACCTCCGAGCTGGGCGTTGCCTACGCAAAGCGGGAGCATGCCGAGGATCGCTGTTGCCATCGTCATCAACACAGGTCGTAACCGCTCCTTCGCGCCGAGCACCAATGCTTCGGTGCGCAGGTGACCTTCGTGGCGCAGCATATTGATGTGCACGATCATCACGATGCCGTTGTTGACAACCACACCCATCAAGATCAGCACGCCGATCGCGGCCATGATCGAGAACGTCGTGCCAGTCAACCAGAACAACCAGAACACGCCGAAAATCGAGAACACGAATGTCATCAGAATCGCGGCCGGGAAGATCAGCGATTCGAACATCGCGCACATCACGACGTAGACCAGGACCAGCGCGATCAGCGTGTTGAACAGCATCTGCTGGCCGGCCTGGTCGTCACGATCGAAGCCTTGGCCGAAGCTCCAGCGATAGCCAGATGGCAACGCGATCGCATTCATTGCGCCAGTGATCTCCGTGCGCGCCTCCGGCATCGTCTTCCCCTCGCCGAGGTTGGCGGTAATTTTCAGCGCGGTCATGCGGTCGACGCGCTGGATCGCCGATGGCGTCTCGCGCGAATCGGTGCGCAACATCGAGAGCAGCGGAATCTGCGTATTGTCCGGCGCGCGCAATTTGAAGTCGGACAGTCCCGCAAGACTCTGCGTGTCGGCGCCTTGGAAACGCAGCCAAACTGGCAACGTGCGATCGTCGGCATGGAAGTCCTTGAGCGGCATGCCGCGCAGCGCAATCTGGATGTAGTCGGCCACGCCCTGTGCATCGAAACCGTATTGCTTGGCGCGCAGCCGATCGACGTGTGCAGTGACTTCGCGGTCGCCATTGCCTTTTTCGGTGCGTACGTCGCGCAGGCTTGGCAGGCGCGACAACACGCCGACCACGCTGCCAGACAGATCACGCAATTGATCCATCGAGTCGCCAACCAGCGAAATATCCACGCCGTTGCCGAGTCCCCCGCCGTCGCCGTCGGAGTCGAATCCCACCTTGCCGACCGCCAGCTTCGGCATTTCCTTGCGGATATCCTCCTTGATGTCGGCAACACTGCGCTTGGCGTGGCCGGTATCGGTCAGCGTGATCCGCGTCATCGCCTGGCCCTGTTCGGCATACCAGCTATAGACCGACTTGATCTCGAAGCGCGCACGGTTGTCGTCGAGGAATCTCTCGACCTTCATCACCGCCGGTTTCAGATCTTGCAGTCGGTAGTTCGCGTTGAGCTGATACGACAAGCGCATCTGGCGCAATTCCCCGCTATCGAACATGTTCATCTTGGTCTGTGTCATCGGCACGACGCTGATGGCCAGCAACGCGAAAATACCGAACACGGTCCAGCGCCGATGTGCCAGGGTCCAGTCGACGAGTCGGCCGTAGCGCTCACGCAAGCGCGTGATCGCGGTTTCGCGGCCGAGAAATTTCGGCGGCGGCAAACGCGACGCGAGCATCGGCACCAGGCTCACTGCGACCAGCCACGACGCGAGATGCGCAATCGACATCGTGATCGCGACCTGGGCGAGGAAGATCGAAATATTGTTGGGCTCGCCGAAGATATTCGGCAGGAATACGACCACGCTGCTCAGCGTTCCCGCCGCAATCGCGATACCGACCACCTGGGTACCCTGCACGGCGCAATACCAGGGGCGATCCGGTTCTTTCTCGCGGTACTGGTAAATGCTCTCGACCACGACGACTGCGTTGTCCACCAGCATGCCGACCGCGAGCAGCAAGCCCATCATCGACAAGATGTTGAGGCTGATGCCGAAGAAATACATGCAGCCGAGCGTCATCACGAAACAGATGGGAATCGCGAGCGACACCATCAGCGTGGACGGCCAGTCGCGCAGGAAAAAGAACAGCACGAGGATCGACAGAAACGTTCCTTCGAGACCGGCACGCCCGAGTTCGCTGAGCGAACTGGTCACGTTGTCGGCCTGGTTCTCCATCGCATAGACCTTGATCCCGCTGAGCTCCGGTGAGGACTGGATGTGCTTGACCTCGGCCATCACCGCGCTGCCGACGTCGACGAGGTTCGCATTGCGCTCGCGGTAAATGTCGACACCGACCGCCGGTTTGCCATCGAGTCTGCGCGCAAAATCGACGCGTGCTGGACGCAGGGCGACCGTCGCGATGTCGCCGAGCTTCAATCCTTTTGCATCGAGTGGAATGGCGCGGATGTCATCCAGACTGCGCCACTGCCCCTGCGGTTGCACGCGGAAGCGCTTGCCCCCGGCTTCAATTTGTCCGGAAGAAATGGAGAAATTCGCCTGTGAGAGCTTCTGATAGAGATCATTCAGACTGATGTTGTGCGCACTCAATCGATCCGACGATAGCTCGATCTGGACCTCGGGTTTGCCTATGCCGGATATGTCGACTTTGGCGACGCCGGGGATCCGCTCCAGCGGCCGCTTGACTTCGCGTTCGATGAGTTCGTACGCGTTGGAAAGGTCGCCACCGTCATTCGCGATGCGTAGCTGTAGCACCGGCTGGTCCGAGGTCGAAAACTTCTGCACGAAATAGCGTTGCAGGTCAGATGGCAAATCGGCGCGGATCGCATCGATCTTCTCGCGTGCCTGAACTGCCTTGATCGCGACGCTCTCGCCCCATTTGAATTCAAGGAAAATCTGCGCGGACTCGGCATCCGACGTCGAATTCATGCGTTTGATGCCAGGCAGCGTCGCCAGCGCCTCCTCGACCGGGCGCGTGATCGTGCGCTCGATCTCGCTCGGGCTGGAACCCGGGTACGGAATCTGCACAAACAGGAACGGTGCATCGATACTCGGAAACTGTTCGAGCGGCAGCCGGAACGCGGCGATCAGGCCGATCGCGACCATTGACACGAAGAACATGATCGCGGTGACCGGGCGTTTCAGGCTGAGCTCAGCGAGTGTCACGCCAGTTCCCCTGCCGAAGTGACATCCCCATCATGGTCAGATGCTTCGTCCATTGCGGCGCCGTCACGGCGCTTGCCGCGGGCCAGGTACCACGCATCGCCGCGACGATCGAGCAGATCGTAGATGACCGGTATCACGATCAGGGTCAGCAAAGTTGATACGGCGAGACCACCCATGACCGTGATCGCCATCGGCGCGCGCACTTCCGCACCCTCGCCCACGCCTATCGCGAGCGGGAGGAAACCGATCAACGTACACAGTGTGGTCATCACGATCGGGCGTAGCCGCGACTCGGCCGCTTGCGCGAGCGCATCGAGTTTGGCGACGCCGGCTTCACGCAGCTGGTTGACGCGGTCGATCAGCACGATCGCATTCTTGACCACGATGCCGACCAGCATGATCAGACCGATGAAGACGACGACCGAAACCGCCGAGCCACTGAGCTTCAACGCGAGCACGGCACCGACGGCCGCAAGTGGGATCGAGAACATGATCACGAACGGATGCAGCAGCGACTCGAACTGCGAGGCCATGACCAAATAAACGAGGAAGATCGCAAGGCCGAGTGCGAACAGCAGAGACTTGACTGACGAATCGAGTTCCTCGCTCTGGCCACCGACTTTCACCTTCACGCCAGCCGCAATGGGATGCGTCGCGACGATGTCCTTGACCTCGGCGACCGCACTGGCGAGGTCGCCGTAGTGCAGCCCCGCCGAGACGATCGCGACGCGCTCCTGGCTGATCCGGTGAATTTCACTCGGGCCTTCGCTCGCGACCACGCTCGCGACCGCAGACAACCGGATCGGCGTGTCGCCGCTACTCCGTGCGTTGTCCCTGAGCGTTGACGACGATGCCTCCGCGCTCCCGGAATCCGAGGGCGTATTGCGACCCGCCGTGGTGGTTGCATTCTTTGCCGATACGTAGCCGATCACGAGGTTGCGGATGTCGTCGACACTGCCGCGATCGGATGCACGCGCGCGAACCAGGACATCGATCTTGCGATCGCGGAAATCGTACCGGGTCGCAACTTCGCCCTTGACCTTGCGTACCACGCGATCGGCTATATCACGCGTGGTGAGGCCGAGCGCGGCGGCACGATCCTGGTCGAAGCGGATTTGGATTTCTGGATAACCACCTTCGACCGTCGACTTGATGTCCGCGAAGCGTGGCGACGCCTTCATCAGGTCAGCAAGGCGTTGGCCACCTTTCGCCAACGCATCGAGGTCGTAGCCGCGAATCTCGATTTCGAGCGGCGCCGCAAAACTGAACAGTTGCGGCCGGGCAAACTTCACGCTGGTATCCGGACGCGTCATAGCGGCGCGCAGCCGTTCGATCTCGGCGGCCTCGATCGCCTTGCTGCCGCCGTTCTTCAACGCGATCGAGAGGCGCCCAATGTTTTCTCCGGACTCGGTCGGATTTGCATCGAGTCGCGTGCCGGCGCCAGCAACGCCATAGATCGAGGCAACGCCGGGATCCTTCGCATGACGCGCCGAAATCTCGTTGACGAGTTTGTCGGTTTCTGCCAGCGGCGTGCCGGCAGGCAACGTCACCGTCATGTCGAAACGGCCTTGCGCGAGTTGCGGAATCAGATCGAGTCCGAGGGTCGGCACCAGCAGGCACGTTCCGATCAATGCAACTGCGGCAAAACCCAAAACGCGCCACGGATGCGCGAGCGCTTTTGGCAACGAGCGGTGATATAACGCAGCAGCACGATCGTAAGGGGCAGTTACGCCGCGACCGACGAAGCGCAGTGTTCCACCGACGTAGCGACCAACGAAAGTCGCTGCCACGACAATCGTCCACGCGAACGCACGAGGCAAGCGTTGAAACACGAATCCGCCAACCGTGCGCGAACCAACCACTGCGCCACGCCAACGGCGGTTCTCTGGCAACGGCTGCCGCTCACCGGCGGGCTCGTCGCGGTACGCGAGCGGCGAGCGGCCTTTTAGCGACGCCAGCATCGGAATCAGGGTCATCGCGACGACCAGCGAGACCAGCATCGCAAAAGTAATTGTGAGCGCCTGGTCGCGGAACAGCTGGCCGGCAATGCCTTGCACGAAGACCAAGGGAAAAAACACCGCTACCGTGGTCAGCGTCGATGCGGTCACCGCCATGCCGACTTCCGCCGTGCCGCGTACCGACGCCTCCAGGATCGACACGCCTTTCTCGCGCAGGCGTGCGATATTTTCCAGTACCACGATCGAATCGTCGACGACCATGCCGGTGGCGAGTGCCAGTCCGCCGAGCGACATCACGTTCAGCGACAGGTGCAGCTGATCCATGAAGAAGAACGTCGCAATCAGCGAGACCGGCAGCGACAGCGAAATGATGAACGTGCTCCACGCATCACCGAGGAAGAAAAAGATGATCAGGATCGCGAGTACGCCGCCGAGCAACGCGTCGACTTCGACTTCGCTCAGTGCGTGCTGGATGAATACCGACTGGTCCTCAATCGTCGTCAGCGCCGTACCGCTCGGCAACGAATCCTTGAGCTTGTCAAGTTGCGCCTTGACCGCTTGCGCTACGTTAACCGTGTTGCCATCACCTTCCTTGTAGATCGCCAACTCAATCGCTTCGCGCCCATCAATGCGCACGATGCCGGCACGCTCCTTGTAGCCCTGACTGACGTCGGCAATATCCTTCAGGCGTATCGGCACGTTGCCGTCGACCTTGATCAGTAGCTCACGCATTTCATCGAGCGACTGGAACTGGTTGATCGTGCGCACCAGAAAACGCTGACTGCCTTCGTCGATGCGACCGCCAGATGCGTTGACGTTCTCGTTCTTGAGGCGGGTGATGACCTCGTTGATGTCGATGCCGAGCCGCGCGAGTTTGTGCTGGTCGATCGATACGTCAATCTCGTCCTCCAGACCGCCGCCGACCTTGACCGCGGCCACGCCCGCGACGCGCTCGATGCGCTTCTTGAGGTCATCGTCGGCGAATCGACGCAGTTGCTTGAGCTGGGCTTCGCTGGACGCCTTGTCGCCGGTGACGCTCAGACCAAGGCGGATGATTGGGTCGGTCGACGGATTGAAGCGCAACAGCAGCGGCTTCTTCGCTTCGAGCGGAAGCTGCAAGGTATCGAGCTTGTCGCGGACCTCAAGGCTCGCCATGTCCATGTCGGTGCCCCACGCGAATTCGAGCACCA
>JBDTWV010000083.1:0-8010 GCA_040006495.1 Dokdonella sp. | reverse complement strand
CGGCCCGATAAGTGTAGACCGTATTGCTGTGATGATCGATCGTGCTGCCGAACTCCTTCATCGCTGCCGCGGCGGCGGCATCCGAGCCGAGTGACTTGGACATGACCTTCATCAATGAAGGGTCCGGATCGGCCATTTCGGCATAGCTCTTCATCGGAGTAACGATCACCATCGGGTTCGTGCCGCCAATCTGGTGTTCGATCTGGTACGAATACGGCCATTTCGAATCGACGACAGCCTTCTGGATTTTGTCCAGCGCGTCTTTCTGTTCTGCGTGCGTGCCGGTCTTCATTGCGTAGGTGTCGACGCTGAAATACTTGTAGTCTTTGCTCTCAGTCCAGTGGCTATGCGCGGGATCAGTTTCCGAAAAATAGTGTGCTGATCGCAAGACATACGGGCCGACTTGCTCACCGAACTTGTCGCCCTCTTTGCTCTTCGCGCCCCATACCGCATTGGCGTCGAAGTCTTTCCACTGATGGTGGCTGCTACGAATGACGAAGTACGTCAGGTCGTCGCCAACGATGGGCTGGAAGATTGACCAGGTGAACGTCTCGCCGGCGCTCTTGCGCCACGCTGCGTACTGCTTGATAGTCGTTTCAAAGTCCTTCTCGTGGCCAGGTTTTGGCCAGAACGTCCAGACTTCGGTGATATTTCCGGGGACCGCTGCACCCGCTGCGGTCTTGTCAGCCGCAGTTGCACTGGCCGCCGATGACAGCAGTAACACTGCCAATGCCATCAAACAACTAGAACGTACATAGCGAACTCGCATGGTTGTTCCCTCCCAAGTGGATGTTGCGGATTCCCGTTTCGCGGTCATTGTCCCGAGCGAATGGGCGACCGAGTATGGACCTCGCGAAGTGCGATGCAATCGGGCGCGCACAGCCATAAAACTCGCTACACTTCCAGTTTTGCCCAACCGCGTACGGCGCAACCACGTACGGCGGCTTTCCTGTTTTTATGCCTGCAGCGGGCCACGCAAACCGAGACCGTCATGAGCGACGCCACGAACACCTTGCCACCATCTGAAAACGCGCCGGATCACGATCAACCAGACGAGAACAAATTGATCGCGGAGCGGCGCGACAAGCTCGGCGCATTGCGCGAAAAGGGCATCGCATTTCCGAACGACTTCCGTATCGACACGTTTGCCGGTGATCTTCTGGTGGAGTTTGCCGATACAGATCACTGGACCTCCGAGGCGGTCGAGGCGGCTGCGCGGCATGTCACGGTGGCTGGTCGCATCTTGCTGAAGCGGGTCATGGGCAAGGCGAGCTTCGTGCAGATCCAGGACATGAGCGGACGCATCCAGATGTTCCTTCAACAGTCCGTCCTTGGCGAGACGTACGACGCGTTCAAAACCTGGGATGTCGGCGATATCGTCGGTGCCAGTGGGACCTTGATGCGCACGAAAACCGGTGAGCTGTCGGTGCGCGTGGCGCACTTGCGCCTGCTCACGAAGTCGCTGCGACCGTTGCCGGACAAATGGCATGGGCTGGCTGATGTCGAACAGCGCTATCGCCAGCGCTATGTCGATTTGATCGTTACGCAGGAATCGCGCCGCGTTTTCGCGTTGCGCTCCAACGTGATTCGCTTCATGCGGCAGTGGCTGGAGGCGCCGCAGCGTCGTTTCATGGAAGTCGAGACGCCGATGATGCACCCGATTCCCGGCGGCGCGACCGCCAAGCCGTTTGTGACCCATCACAATGCGCTGGATCTGCAGATGTTCCTGCGCGTGGCGCCGGAGCTTTATCTGAAGCGTCTCGTGGTTGGCGGTTTCGAGCGTGTCTACGAGATCAACCGCAATTTCCGCAATGAAGGCGTCTCGACCCGGCACAATCCAGAATTCACGATGCTTGAGTTGTACCAGGCCTACGCGAGCTACACCGAGATCATGGATCTGACCGAAACGATGATCCGCGACACCGCGTTGGCTACGTTAGGACGCACGGATCTCACGTGGGAGGGCCGCGACATTGATGTCGGTGCACCATTCCGGCGTTGGGCGATGGCCGAGGCGGTGCGTCACCACAATGGTGAAATCAGTGAGCCCGATCTGCGCGATCGCGACGCGCTCGCGCGTCATTGCGCGCAACTCGGCATCGTGGTCAAACCCGGATTTGGCTGCGGTCGTTTGCTGCTGGAGATTTTCGAGAACACCGTTGAAGGCACGCTGATCCAACCGACGTTCATCACCCAGTACCCGACTGAGGTATCACCCTTGGCACGCGCCAGCGATAGCGATCCGACGGTCACCGACCGCTTCGAGTTGTTCGTCGGCGCCAAGGAACTGGCCAACGGGTTCTCGGAGCTCAACGATCCTGAAGACCAAGCCCGTCGTTTCCTGGCCCAGGTGCAAGAGAAGGACGCTGGCGACGACGAGGCGATGCATTACGACGCCGACTACATCCGTGCGCTGGAGTATGGAATGCCGCCGACCGGCGGCCTCGGCGTCGGCATCGATCGACTGGTCATGTTGTTCGCCAACGTGCCATCGATACGTGATGTATTGCTGTTTCCCTACATGCGCAGGGAAGTCTGAGCAAAATAATTTGTATACTTTCGTCGAACCAAGGGGCAAACTGAGCAGCCAGGGACATTGAAATATCGATGGCACGCGAATTGACCTCGCCATGCCCCGATGGACCGATTCGGGTCCAGGTTTTCCACGTCGGAGAGTCTGCGTGAATGTATTGATCGTCGATGACCAGCCTTCCGCGAGGACGATGCTGCGACACGTTGTCGAGGCCATCGGTCCTGGTATCCACGCGATCGATTTTGGGGACCCGGTCGAAGCGTTGGCGTGGTCCGATGACAACATGGCCGATCTGGTGCTGCTCGATTACCGCATGCCCGGCATGGACGGCCTTGAGTTCGCGCGCCGGTTCCGACGCTCGTTGTCACGTCGTGACGTTCCCATCGTGTTGATCAGTGTGGTTGGCGACGAACCCGTCAGGCAGGCGGCTCTGGAGGCAGGGGTCATCGATTTCGTGGTCAAGCCGGTGCGACCGCGCGAACTGCGGGTGAGATGCCGGAATCTGCTGCAGTTGCGCAAGCAGGGGGAGTCGGTCAAGGAGCGTGCGCGTTCGCTGGAGGAGCGCGTCCTTGAGGGATTGCACGAGGTCGAACGGCGCGAGCGCGAAACCTTGTTCCTGCTGGCCAAAGCGATTGAATATCGCGATCAAGGCACCGGCGCCCATCTGTTGCGGATGTCCCACTACGCGGGGGTCATTGCCGACGCGTTGGGCATGTCCGACGACGACATCCGCGCGCTGACTTCGGCTGCGCCCTTGCATGATGTCGGCAAGATCGGCATTCCCGATGCGATTCTGCTCAAGGGCGGTGCGCTGACTGAAGATGAGTTCGCGATCATGCGCCGGCATCCATTGATCGGCTATGACATCCTGAGTGGCAGCCAAAGCCCGTTCGTGAAGATGGGGGCGCTGATCGCACTCAATCATCATGAACGCTGGGATGGCAGCGGCTATCCGAGCGGCCTGCGTGGCGAGCAAATTCCGTTGCCAGCGCGGATTGTCGCGGTCGCCGATGTGTTCGATGCACTGACTTCGGAGCGATCCTACAAGCAGGCATGGAACACGGACGATGCCTTCGCGTACATGAACACTCACAGTGGCACGCTTTTTGATCCTGTCTGTATCGAAGCGCTGCTGGCCAATCGGGCGCGTATCCTCGAAATATGGCAAGCCAACAAGTCGCCGGGAGGTTCTGGCGCATGAGGCGAACTGCAACGTGCAAGGTCGTTCATGAAACTACTGAGTGCAACTCTTCGCAGCCGGTTCAACAACCGTCCTGACAGTGAGCATGAACAGGCGCTCGTGCGCCTGGTCATCGCGGCGCTGATTCTGTGCTACCTGCTCGGACTCGCCAGCACCTCAGACTACCTCGATTCTGCGTTCTTCTGGGTGCTCGGGGTCATCGTTGCCGAAGCCGTGCTCGGCTTCGGACTGCTGGTCGCCATCGCGTTGAGTCCTGCCGTTTCGCGGTTGCGCAGACTTATCGGCATGGCTGCGGACTTTTCCACGCTCGCCGTGGTGATGAGCCTGCATGGCGAAGCACTCGCGCCGCTGTACATCGTGTATCTGTGGGTGGCAATCGGCAACGGCTTGCGTTTTGGCCCACGCTATCTCGCCGCCGCGGTTGCAATGGCTGCCGTCTCGTTCGGTTATGTGATCCTTGAAACCCCG
The DNA here is from genome assembly GCA_040006495.1 of Dokdonella sp. GTDB lineage: Bacteria > Pseudomonadota > Gammaproteobacteria > Xanthomonadales > Rhodanobacteraceae > Dokdonella_A. The sequence goes on along the minus strand of JBDTWV010000083.1, from coordinate 3,808 downwards.
TATTGGCTCCTCAATCAGCCTCTTGCTTGGGGGCTGCTGGTCGGCCTGATTGCGATCCCCGCGTATTTGAGCTCCCTGCTCAAGGCGTTGACTCAGGCGACCCATGAGGCGCGCCGTGCCAACGAGGCGAAGAGCCGTTTCCTGGCAAATATGAGCCATGAATTTCGCACCCCGTTAAACGGTATCGTCGGAATGTCGGAACTTCTGGTCACGACGCCGCTTGATTCGGAGCAGCGCGAGTGCGCGCAAGTGATCCAGGCCTCCGCCCAATCTCTGCTCGCGCTGGTCGAGGATGTTCTCGACATCTCGGCGATCGAGGCCGGCAAGCTCAAATGCAACAATGCCGACTTCGTGCTCGTCGACACGCTGCACGGCGTGCACGTGATGTTGCAGCCGATCGCGGCGAAGAAAGGTCTGACGTTCGACCTCGACGTCGCCGACAACGTCCCTGTTGCGCTGCACGGCGATGCAAATCATTTGCGCCAGATCCTGCTGAACCTGATCTTCAACGCAGTGAAGTTCACCGAGTCTGGCGGCGTCACGGTTTCGGTTTCGCGTGTCGGCGCCTTGCAAGACTCCCCAGCTTGGCTGCGTTTTTCGGTATGCGATACAGGCATCGGCATCGCGACCGAGGCCCAGGCCCGGATCTTCGAGGCATTCGAGCAGGCGGAAACCGGGCATGCGCGCCGTTTCGGCGGCACGGGTCTGGGAACCACGATTGCCAAAGGATTGGTGGAATCGATGGGCGGGCGCATCGGCTTCGAGAGCAAAGTCGACGAGGGTTCGACGTTCTGGATCGAGGTGCCATTCGGATCCGCTAGCGCGATGGCTGGCGTGCTGCCGGAGCTCGCCCCGGTCGCGGGCAACATCATCCATTTCGACGACCCGTTCGTGCGCCATCGCATCCGGGTACGCTCACTGCATCTTCTGGTTGCCGACGATCAGCCGGCCAACCTCACCATGTTGCGGCGCCTTTTGGAAAAGGCCGGACACCAGACGCAGATCGTTGACAATGGCGAGGATGCGCTGACCGCGCTCGAAGATACGACGTTCGATGCGGTCATCATAGACCTGCACATGCCCGGAATCAGTGGCCTCGATGTGCTGAAGCAGGCACGCTTCATGGCGGCCGGGCACTCACTCACGCCGTTTCTTGTTTTCAGCGCTGACGCGACCGCACAAACCAGACGCATGGTCGAAGAAGCCGGTGCATTCGGTTTCCTGACCAAACCGGTCGTCGTGGCGCGCCTGCTCGATGCGCTGTCGGACATCGCGCTTGCCTCGGATACCAACGCTGGCGTTGTCAACCATGCGCCGCCGGCGAATGCGTCGGATGGGGTCATATCGTCGAGCGTGATCAAAGATCTTTCCATCCTCGGATTGGGTGATTCGTTCATCGATCTATTCGTCGAGGAATGCCTGCGCGATGCGTTAAAGTGTATCGGTGACATCGAGCAGTCGGGAGCGGCCGGCGACTGGGACACTGTGCGCGACCGCTGTCATGCCTTGAAAGGGGTCGCCGGCAATATGGGGGCGATCCAGCTGACTGACACGGTCTCGAACCTGATGAGCTCTGCCAACGGGCAACATGCAGCGAATTGGCCGGCTCAAATCCAGCGCTTGCGCGAGCAGCTCGAAGCCGCCCGCTCAATCCTGCATGGATACACGCAAGCCAATTCCATCAAGCGCAATCCGGATGCTGTCTGATCGGGGCATTAGGCGCTCAGATGGTTACCCGGCAATGCGCTGCAAGGCAGTTGTTCGACAAGGCTCGACCGACACAATGCGCCGTTGCTGCGCGCGAACCAGACGTTCCATCGTGCGCAATGCCGTGGCACCCAGTTGCAGTGCGGTGTCGACCCAGACCTCGACCACCTGGGTCAGTTCGTTGAGCGTGACCGGCTGGCAGATCCCGCGCACTCGGTTCATGGCCGTACGTGCGTGACCGATGCGCCGGTTGCGCTTGACGATGTCGTGGACGGCTTCGATGCCCTCACCTTTGCCTACCAGGACGTCGACCACCCCCATCTTGTGCAGCTCCTGGCTGGAATAGACGATACCGTTGAGCATCATTTCTTCGGCAAGCTTCGGACTGACGCGCTTGCACAGGAATGAGTAGGCGCCCATACCCGGAAACAGGTCGAACAAGACCTCGGGCAGGCCCATGCCGACATCGCGTTCGGCGACGATGGTCTGGCAGGCAAGCGCCGCTTCGAATCCCCCACCGAGCGCGTCGCCTTGTACCAGGGCAATAGTGTGGAAATCACCGTTCAGATGGTTGTGAAAGCCATACGCAACCTCGACGCACTGGCGCGCGTAGGTTAGCAACGCGGGGCGATCCTGGCTGCGAATCAGGCGGCAGAACAGATCCAGATCGCCGCCAAGATTGAACACGTCCGCCTCGGACGCAAGGACCAGATGGTGGAGCAGGGGCGAATCCGTGCTGTGCATCGGTCGGCGCGCGCTATCGGATGTCGCCAGCTGATAGTGACGCAGTTCCTTCAGGAGCTGCGTCGAAAAACATGGCCGATGGCCCGGCACGGACAGGCTGGCCTGTTGGTGCATGAAACACCAGTGCGTGCCCGAACGCGGATCTTCGAGCGTGTGCAGCAGGCGATAGTCGCTTTCGCGACGCAATGTATTGATAGCGGTCATTTTGTAGCCCTCGGTAACGGATGTCGCTCGTCGGCCGTTGTTGGCGTTTGCTTCCTGACTGCGGTGGCTGACCCCCGGGCGGGACGCGCGATCGACGCCATTCTAGCCGTGCGTCTGCCAAATATTGACAACTAGCGCCACATATGACACATCGATGGTCATCCCTATCGACCCTGTTGCCAGTCGCAGGCGATGGCAGGTATTTTGCAGAGCGATGATGAAAGGGGAGGGGGATGGTCGATAAAAAAGGAAAAAGAGGGTTTCGACCGGCGCGCATGTCGATGCGCTCGGCCGTGTTCATCAGCAGTGGCCACGATGCGTGGACCAGCGAGATAGCGGACATTTCTGCCACCGGTGTGCTGGTTGGTCGGCCGGAACACTGGCGCGGCGTGGTGGGCGAGGTTTACGTTCTCGACATGTTGATCGGTGAATCACTCGATTTGCATGTCGAGGCGCGGCTTGCGCGCGTCACCGGAGATCAGCTCGGGTTCGCCTACGCGCGCATCCCCGAGGAAAAAGAGATTCCACTCTGGGAACTCCTCGGCGGATACGCGGATCGCCTTGAGCCGTACTCGGCCTGATGGCGGGCTCTTGGCGGCCAGCTCCTCAGTGGCTGGCCGGTTGCGGAGGCGTCGCGGCATCGCGAAGCTCGCGACGCAGGATTTTGCCCACATTCGTCTTCGGTAGCGAATCGCGGAATTCGATGACGTGTGGGCGCTTGTAGCCGGTCAGATTGGTCTTGCAGAATGCGCGGATCGCCTCCTCGGTCAGGTTGGAGTCTTTCCTGACCACGACCAGCTTGACAGCTTCGCCTGATTTTTCGTCAGGCACCCCGACGGCTGCGACCTCGAGGATACCGGGCATCTGCGCGACGACGTCTTCGATTTCATTCGGGTACACGTTGAAACCGGAAACCAGAATCATGTCTTTCTTGCGGTCCACGATGTAGACGTAGCCCTTTTCGTCCATGCGTGCGATGTCCCCGGTGCGCAGCCAGCCATCTGCGGACAATACGTTGGCGGTCTCGTCCGGCCGGTTCCAGTAACCCTTCATCACCTGAGGTCCGTGCACGCACAGTTCGCCGACTCCGCCGATCGGGAGCACGTTGCCATCGTCGTCCTGGATATTGACATCGGTGGAGGGGATCGGAAGG
>JBDTWV010000082.1:0-8037 GCA_040006495.1 Dokdonella sp. | reverse complement strand
CAGCGCTCGGGCATTAAGGCAGCGCCACGCCGCTCGCGCGCAGCAGCCGCGCCAGCACGATCAACGGCAATCCGATCAGTCCGGTCGGGTCGCTGCTTTCGATGCGCTCGAACAAGGCGATGCCAAGCCGTTCGGCCTTGAAGCTGCCGGCGCAATCGAGCGGCTGTTCGGCGGCGACGTAGCGTGCAATCTCGCCTTCTTGCAAATCGCGGAAGACCACCTGCGTGGTGTCGGTCCCGCTGTGGGTTCGCGCTGGCGACTCGCGGGTATCGATCAGGCACACGGCGCTGTGGAAACGTACGCGACGTCCCGAACAGGCAGCGAGTTGCTGACACGCGATATCGGCGGAACCGGGCTTTCCGAGCGCGTGGCCGTCCAGATCGGCGACCTGATCGCTGCCGATGATCAGCGCTCCTGGGCACATCGCGGCTACTGCACGGGCTTTCGCGGCCGCGAGGCGACTGGCGAGTGCAGCGGGCATTTCGGCGCTGAGCGGGGTCTCGTCGACAGCAGGCGACAGTGTACGGAACGATGGCGTGAACCGCGCCAGCAGCTCGCGCCGGTAGCGCGAGGTCGAGGCCAGCACGAGGTCGATATCGGCGAGCGTGATCACCGCAGCTTGCTCCGGGTCTGCTCGAATTCGGCGCGTACATCGGCGAGCCGTGCCAGCTGGCCGGCCAGTGCGGCGCGCGTTGCAGCCAGCGCATCGCGTGCCGATTGCAGCTCGGTGATTGATGCGGTTGCAGCGTGCTCCTTCAACCACAACCGGTGCGCAAGCAGGTCGCGCAACGCATCCTGGACCAGCGGTTCGGCGGCGATGGTGCTGCGTGCGGAAAGCTGTTCGGCTGGCGGTGCGGTGGCGGCCAAAGCCGGAATCTCACGCAGCCGCGCCCGACATTCGAGCAATTCGCGCTCCAGCGCGTCGGCCAGATCCAGAATTTCGGCGAGCAGACGCGGTTTGCCCTGCAGCCGGCGCTCGCGCAACCAGGCGAACACGACGAGTAGCAGGAAAATGGCAGCCGTTGCGAGAAGTATGTTCACAGTTACCGTAGAATGGCCGCTTGGCTGCGTAGTTTGCTGGTGGGTGTCGCTGGCGGCAATCGGCAGTTTTGGTTGACATGACAGGGGTGCGCACCTACCATCGCGCGCCCATGTCTGCAGCCCTGCCAGCTCGCGTCGATATTGCGCGCCAGGTGCAGGCGCAATTCACCTATAAAGGTTCGTTGCCGTTGGCGTCGATGCGTCGACTGCTCGGCAGTCTCGCGTCAAGCGAGGGTGAGGTGAGATACAAGGTAGCATTCGGCAAGGATGATTTCGGTATTTCCTGGCTCGAACTCATTGTCGAAGCCGGATTGCCGCTGGTTTGCCAGCGTACGTTGGAAACGTTCATGTATCCCGTGTCGATTGATCAGCGCCTTGGCCTGATTGCCGACGAGGCGGATGAAACCGGGTTGCCAGAAGGTTACGAGCCATTGCTCGTTCCTGATGGACACCTCGCTATCGCCGACGTGATCGAGGACGAATTGATTCTCGCGTTGCCGGTGGTGCCGATGAAACCGGGTGCGCCGCTGGATTGGAATGACGGATCGGACGAAGCGTCCGCCGATATCGAGCCGGTCAACCCGTTTGGGGTGCTCGGCTCGCTCAAGAAACATTGAACTGGAGAGTGTCATGGCAGTCGCCAAGAGTCGTAAAACCCCGTCCACGCGCGGCATGCGTCGTTCCCACGACGCGCTGACCGCGAAGCAGTTGGCGACCGACCCGACGTCGGGCGAGGTGCATATCCGTCATCACGTGACCCCCGATGGTTTCTATCGTGGCAAGAAGGTCATCGAAACGAAGGCCAAGGTGCGCGACGAGGGTTGATTCTCGCGTACAGCGTATCCGGCTGAGCCAGCCGGAACGCGACCACTGGCGATAAGCGTTTTCCCCCGCCCAAGCACGGGGTGAATGGGCGCCGCCGGAGGTTCGGTTCTGGACTGGCGCGGGCATTGCGGACGTGTGCCCGGTGCCGTCCACTCCGAATCCGAGGGGAACGATCCTGATTTACTCACGCATCGCCGGCACCGGTAGCTATCTACCGGAAAAAGTCGTCACCAACGCCGATCTCGAGAAATTCGTCGATACCAGTGACGAATGGATCGCCTCGCGCACGGGAATCCGCGAGCGGCGCATGGCGGCCGAGGGCGAGACCACTGGCGACCTTGCGTTCCATGCCGCGACGCGCGCACTCGAAGCAGCCGGCGTCAAGGCCAGCGAGATCGACCTGATCGTGCTCGGCACGACGACGCCCGATATCATCTTTCCATCGACCGCGTGCCTGCTGCAGCATCGCCTCGGCGCGAATGGCTGCGCCGCATTCGACGTCAATGCAGCGTGCTCCGGGTTCATGTATGCACTCGGCATCGCCGATCAGTTCATCCGCGGCGGGCAGGCGAAGAAAGCCCTCGTAGTCGGGGCCGAAACGCTGACCCGGATGCTCGACTGGACTGATCGCTCGACCTGCGTCCTATTCGGCGACGGTGCCGGCGCGGTCGTGCTCGAAGCCTCAGCGGAACCTGGCATCCTGGTCACCAAGCAGCATGCGGACGGTGGCTACAAGCATCTTCTTTACAACCCGGTCGGTGTGTCTGCCGGTTTCCGCGACGAGCCCAACCACGGCGTGCGCGTGATCATGGGTGGCAGCGAAGTGTTCAAGGTTGCGGTCAAGACCCTTGATCGTATCGTTGGCGAAACGCTTGAAGCGGCCGGCGTGCTCGAGAAAGATGTTGACTGGCTGATTCCGCACCAGGCCAACCTGCGCATCATCGAGGCGACCGCGAAGCGGCTCGGCCTGTCGATGGAACGCGTGATCGTCACGGTAGACCGGCACGGCAACACGTCGTCCGGCTCGGTGCCGCTGGCGCTTGATGAGGCGGTTCGCTCAGGCAAGGTCAAGCGTGGACAGACTTTGTTGCTCGAAGCGTTTGGCGGCGGATTTACCTGGTCGTCGGCATTGCTCAAGTACTGAGAATCGGGAATCGGGGACCGTGGACCTCGCTTCCGCGTCCCGCCGGTGCGCAATCCTTCATTTACTAATATGAGTCGACCGCAATGAGCGAGCGTTCCCACGTTTCGAACCTGGCGTTTGTATTTCCCGGTCAGGGTTCGCAATCGCTCGGCATGCTCGCCGAACTCGCCGAGTTGCATCCAAGCGTGCGCGAGACGTTCGCGGAAGCATCGTCAGGTGCCGCAGTCGATCTTTGGGCACTGTCGCAAGGCGGCCCGGAAGGGATGCTCAACCGCACCGAATACACGCAGCCTGCGCTACTCGCGGCCAGCGTTGCGGTTTGGCGCGCCTGGCAGGCCAATGGCGGCTCGACGCCGGCACGGCTGGCCGGACACAGCCTCGGTGAATACTCCGCATTGGTCGCGGCCGGCGCGATTTCGCTGCACGATGCCGCGCATCTGGTGCGCATTCGCGGCCAGGCCATGCAGGCGGCGGCGCCGGAAGGGATCGGCGCGATGGCGGCCGTGCTCGGCGCGGACGACGCGCTGGTCGAGGAAGTGTGTCGCGAAGTCTCGGGTGTGCACGTGGTCAGTCCGGCGAACTACAACTCGCCCGGGCAGATCGTGATCGGCGGTCATGTACAGGCGTTGGATGCGGCGCTCGCGAAGCTAGCGGAGCGCGGCGTGCGCAAGGCGATCAAGCTCGCGGTGAGCGTGCCGTCGCATACGCCGTTGATGCGTGAGGCCTCCAATTGTGTCGCCGAAGCGATGAATGCCTATGCGTGGCACGCGCCGACCATTCCAGTCGTGCAGAACGTCGATGCAAAAATCCATGGCGACATCGCCGCGATCCGCGATGCGCTGGTGCGCCAGTTGTATCTGCCGGTGCAATGGACTGGTTGTGTGCACGCACTGCTCGGAGCGGGGGCAACGCATATCCTCGAATGCGGGCCGGGCAAGGTCCTGACCGGTCTGGTCAAGCGGATCGACAAGGCGGTTGATGGCCGCGCGCTCGGTGTGCCATCCGAATTCGATGCGGCGCTACGGGATTTGCGCAGCTAGGCATGGGCTTTGTGTATGTCGCTCGTCGACAGTTCATGCCGACTGGCGTACGCATCAGCCCGCGCGCGCACCTTTATCATGCCTGGCCTTGGCCAACGTTGCTTGTGGCCCGTGCGCCGATTGACTAAGGTTCGCGCCCTCTGTTTCCTGTGAAAGGCGAGAGTGATGGGCAAGCTGCTGGAAGGTGAAATCGCGCTGGTAACCGGCGCTTCGCGCGGGATCGGCGCGGCGATCGCGGATGAACTTGCTGCGCTCGGCGCGAAAGTCATCGGCACCGCGACCACGGAAGCTGGCGCGCAGGCGATCGGGGAACGTCTCGCTTCACACGGCGGCACGGGTCGCGCGTTGAACGTGACAGATGGCGCGGCCGTCGAGGCGCTGATCGATGCGGTGACCAAGGAATTCGGCGCGGTCTCGATCCTGGTCAACAACGCCGGCATCACCCGCGACCAACTCCTGATGCGCATGAAGGACGAGGACTGGCAGGCGGTACTCGATACCAACTTGAGTTCGGTGTTTCGCACGTCCAAGGCGGTCATGCGCGGCATGATGAAGGCACGCAAGGGCCGCATCATCTCTATCGCGTCGGTGATCGGGCTGACCGGCAATCCTGGCCAAGCCAATTACGCCGCGGCGAAAGCCGGCATAATCGCGTTCTCGAAATCCTTGGCGCGCGAGATCGGTTCGCGCGGCATCACGGTGAATGTCGTGGCACCCGGCTTCATCGACACCGACATGACGCGTGCGTTGCCGGACGAGCAGCGCAACGTGTTGCTCGGTCAGATCGCGCTCGGGCGCCTCGGCGCTGCAGACGACATTGCCAAGGCGGTTGCGTTCCTCGCTTCGCCGTCAGCGGCTTATATCACCGGTGAAACCTTGCACGTCAATGGTGGTATGTACATGGCTTAACGGTTGCGATTCAATACGTTGTGACGCGTGATTGAAGACGTCTCACAGGTTTGTTTAGACTTGGCCCAACAGGTAGCGAGGGGCCCGGCCTTCCACTACAATGCCGCGTCTTGCAGGGGCGCGTCGCCCAGCGGGTCGCGCTGAAACAACGCGCGCCGCATGAATTCCGATCGGAGGCAAAGGGAACACATGAGCACTATCGAAGAACGCGTCAAGAAGATCGTCGTCGAACAGCTGGGCGTGAAGGAAGACGAGGTCACACCGAACGCGTCGTTCGTTGACGATCTGGGTGCCGATTCACTGGACACCGTGGAACTGGTGATGGCGCTAGAAGAAGAGTTCGAGTGCGAAATCCCGGACGAAGAAGCAGAAAAGATCACGACTGTGCAGCAAGCCGTCGACTACGTGAAGGCGCACGTCAAGGCTTGAGGTAGCACCGCCAAGCGGTACACGAAGCTGCGCCCCCGAGGCGCAGCTTTCGTTTTGAAAGCTGACAAATCGCGCGTGGCGCTTCAAGTCGTCATGGCCCTGTCAGCAATCGGGCAAGCACAATCACACAGAGTGCGTAATCCATGAGCAAGCGTCGCGTCGTCGTCACCGGTCTTGGCATCGTCAGCCCCGTCGGCAACGACGTGGCATCTGCATGGGCGAATATCACCGCCGGAAAAAGCGGTATCGGACCGATTACGCATTTCGACGCGAGCACGTTTCCGACGCGCATTGCGGGCGAGGTACGTGATTTCGATCCGAGCGAGTACGTTGCTGCGAAAGACGTCAAGAAGATGGACCCGTTCATTCATTACGGGATCGCGGCGTCCGTGCAGGCGCTAGCCGATGCGGGCCTGCATCCGCACGAGCACGACGAGGAACGCATCGGCGTAGCGGTCGGTGCAGGCATCGGCGGCATTGCGACGATCGAGAAGACCGCGATCACCTACCACGAAGGCGGCCAGCGCAAGATTTCGCCGTTCTTCGTGCCGAGTTCGATCATCAACATGGCGGCAGGAAATCTCTCGATCATGCTCGGTCTGAAAGGGCCGAACATCGCCTGCGTGACGGCATGCACCACGGCCACGCACAACATCGGTCTGGCCATGCGCCTGATCCAGTACGGCGACGCCGACGTGATGGTGGCCGGCGGCGCGGAATTTTCGACCGTTGGCACCGCCATGGGCGGTTTCTGCTCAGCACGCGCGTTGTCGATGCGCAACGACGAGCCGGAAAAGGCCAGCCGGCCGTGGGATCGTGACCGCGATGGCTTCGTCCTGTCCGACGGTGCCGGCGTGCTGGTGATCGAAGACTACGAACACGCCAAAAAGCGCGGCGCACGCATCTACTGCGAACTGGTCGGCTTCGGCATGAGCGGCGACGCGTTCCATATGACCTCGCCGAGTGCGGATGGCGAAGGCGGCGCGCGCTGCATGCGCGCAGCGCTCAAGGATGCGGGCTTGGCGCTGGAGGACGTGCAGTACATCAATGCGCATGGCACCTCGACGCCTGCTGGCGATGCGGCCGAAGTGCAGGGCATCAAGGGTGTGTTCGGCGATTACGCGAAGAAGCTGATGGTCAGCTCCACCAAGTCGATGACCGGCCATTTGCTCGGCGCGGCGGGCGGTGTCGAGGCGATCTTCTCGATCCTCGCGATGCGCGATGGCGTGGTGCCCCCGACAATCAATCTCGACAATCCCGGCGAAGGCTGCGACCTCGACTTCGTGCCGCACACCGCGCGCGAGGCGAAGCTCGATGTCGTGTTGTCGAACTCGTTTGGCTTTGGCGGCACCAACGGTACGCTCGCGTTTCGCCGTGTGTAGGAGCGTCGCAGCCGCGACCCCAGGCATCGTGGGCCGATGACGCCGGTCATCCGTGAGCTCGAAGGTCGGCGCGATCTGCTGCCGCTGGTCGCCGCGCAGCCGAAACGGTACCCCGGTTTGCTTGAAAGCGTCGCGCGCGGTACCCCGCGTGCGCGCTACGACATCGCGTTTGCGTTTCCTGAAGTCGCGTTGCGCCTGGATGTGGCCGGCGACGTGCGCGACGCGCGTGGGCGGCACGTTGGCACACGTTTTCTCCATGAACTTGACCGGGTCTGGCAAGCCGAGCGCCTGCTGCATGATGCGACCTCTGAGTTGCCGTTTCGTGGCGGCTGGCTGCTATATCTGGGGTACGAACTCGCCGCTGAAATTGAGCCGAGGTTGCACCTGCCAGTGCCGCGCGGGACGGTACCGCCGATCGCGCTCGCGCTGCGTTGCCCGGCCGCGATCGTTGTCGACCACGATCGTGATTGCACCTTGTTGGTCGCCGAAGCGGGGCATGCGGGGTTGCTCGATGTAGTCGAAGCCGATCTCGGCGCCGGATCAACCTCGCTTGGCGCCGATGTAATCGCCAGTGTGATCGACGAAGAGCCAGCGTCCAGTTTTCTCGAAGGCGTCGCACGCATCCATGAACATCTGCTTCGCGGCGACGTGTTCCAGGTCAACTTGTCGCGCGAATGGCGCGCGCGCTGTTCCGCGCGGCCAGGAGCCGCCGCGCTTTATGCAGCGCTGCGCCGGGCGAATCCAGCACCATTTGCCGGGTTGCTGCAGGTCGACGATTGGGCTATTGCGAGTTCGTCGCCGGAGCGCCTGATCGAGATCCGAGGCGACCTCGCGCAGACGCGGCCCATCGCCGGTACGCGTCCACGTGGCGAGGATGACGCGGCGAAGCTGCAGGAGCTGATTGACCATCCGAAGGAACGCGCCGAGCATGTGATGCTTATCGACCTCGAACGCAACGATCTGGGTCGCATCTGCCAACCGGGCAGCGTGGTCGTCGATGAATTGATGGCGCTCGAAAGCTACGCGCACGTGCACCATATCGTATCGAACGTCAGTGGCCGTTTGCGCGCCGGCACGACACCCGGCCAAGTGATTGCCGCGATGTTTCCCGGCGGCACGATCACCGGCTGCCCGAAAGTGCGCTGCATGCAGATCATCGCGGACCTCGAACACAGTGGCCGTGGCGCTTACACAGGGTCGTTCGGCTATCTCAATCGCGATGGCGATCTCGACCTGAATATCCTGATCCGCACACTGACCTTGCACG
>JBDTWV010000081.1:0-8084 GCA_040006495.1 Dokdonella sp. | reverse complement strand
CCGGCATGACGACGGGCTACGGCGTGAAGACGCTGCCCGGCGTGCGCGAGGCGATCGAGGAACGGCAGTGGGATGAAGCCAGTCGCGAGGTCACCAGAACCGCTGCCGTGCTGAATGCATATAGCGCGCGTATCGATCAGGCCAAGGCTGCGCTGCGGTAATCGTTGTGGAATGACGGGCGCGACGGCGCGTGCGTGGTCACGATGAAACGAGCATCGCGCCTTCCGGCGCTCCCACCGAGAATGTGATCCTGGCGGTGCGCGAGCTCTGTGGTGGGAGCGGCGGCCGCCGCGATGCTGTTCGACCAGAAGCATCGCGCCGTGCGGCGCTCCCACTGAGCCTGAAGCAGGCTGATCCTCGCGCTACGGCTCCCGAACGCTGCTGTGGGAGCGGCGGCAGCCGCGATGCTGTTCGATCAGGAGCATCGCGCCGTGCGGCGCTCCCACGGTATTCAAACAACCGACCGTCGTCTCGGACTACACCCCTGTGATGGAACCGGAAAGTCCGCAGGCGAGGTTGGTCAAAGGGTCGACGAATCGTCATGCAGCATCGCGCGGCGCACGATCTTGATCGGCGCGAAGCCTTGCTGCATGAAGCTGTCGTGGAATTGCTTGAGGTTGAACGACTTGCCTTGTTTCGCCTCGACGTCGGCGCGCAGCTTGAGGATCTCGAGTTTGCCGAGCGTGTAATACAGGTAGGTCGGGTCGGACGTGCCGCGCTTGGTCTCGACCAGGCCGACCGCGCGTGACTGATAGCCTTCCTTGACGAAGAAGTCGACGGCCTGATCCATCGTCATCTGACCCGTGTGCAGTTTGATCCCGACCACGAAGCGGGCGTTGCGCAGCAGCGCATCCTGCAATTGCCCTAACCGCAACATTTTCTGCTGGCGTGCGTCGTTCGGGTACACCGATTGAGCGAGGCCTTCGTCGAGCATCATCTGTTCGCAATAGTGCGCCCAGCCCTCGACATTGGTGTTCGCACCGAGCAACTTGCGCACGCGGTCGTGGATGTTGTGCATCCACAGGAACTGCACGTAATGGCCTGGATACGCCTCGTGCACGGCCACGGAGCTGATGACCGGGTAGCTGAATTGCGCCATGAACTCGTCCGTGCGCTGTTTGCTCCACGCCGGATCCGGCAGGGTGACGTTGAAAAACGCCTGCTTCGCAACCTTCTCGTACGGCCCGGGGGTATCCATCGATGCGAACGTGGTTGCTCGCATGAACGGTGGCGTTTCTTCAAGCGTCGGTCGCACATCCGACGGAATCGTGATGATCTGCTTGCTGTTGATGAAGGCGATCAGTCCGTCGAACGTCGCGCGGAAGCTGTCGAGCAGCTTGGCGCGCCCCGGATGGTCGGCGGCGAGTTCAGCCAGGACTTGCGCCGGCTGCTTGTCCGGATCGAGTTCTTTTGCGACGCGCGCGAAGTCCCCCTGGTTCTTGCGCATGTTCGCCATGTCGATCGCAATCAACTTGTCGAGCGGAAGCTCGACCATCTCATCGAACGCGAGCTTCTTGCGATAGGTGTCGGCGCCGATGCGGAAATCGCCTTTCGACTTGGGCAGCACATCGCTTTTCAGCCATGCTTCGTACTCGCCCAGCGCCTTGATCACCGCACCGTTCGAGTCCGCGAAGTCCTTCTGCAGTTGCGTATCGTCGACGTCCTTGAACGCGGCCGGCACGTCGTTGCTGAAGAATGCGATCAGTCCCGGCAGTTGCTCCAGGGCGATTTCGGTGTAGATTTTCGGCGGATTCTTGAGGTTCGCGCGCGCTGCCTGGAGCACCGCCGGCATCAGCTTCTCGCGATCGATCAGTGCACGCAGGCGATCGGGTAACGGCGCGAACTTGCGTTCCATGATCACAAACGCGCTGCCGGTGATGCCGCTGGAGTAGGTGTCGGGATTCTTTTCCCACGGCCTGATGGTCTGCAGGGTCAGCAGCGTGCTGTGGATGTAATTGAGAACGAGTTGGCGGTCGCCCCGGGTTTGTTCGTCGAGTGCTTTCGGGTCGACTGCACTGACGCGTTTGTCCCACTGCTGCAATCGCGCGATCTCTTGATCGACGCCGGCACGACTGTAGTCCTCAAGCTTGCCGTCGTAGGTGTGGATGCCGGTCGCGGTCGCGATGCTCGGATTGGTCGGAAAGTAGTAGCTGTCGAAGAATTCGTCAGCGAGCGTCGTGAACGCGACGTCGGCATTGGTCGCTTGCGCTTGCGCGGGGACGGATTCGCGTGCCTGCAGCGCCATCGGCGACGTCAGCAGCAGCGCGCAAAGTGCGAGGCGCACGATCGGGGCGTTGTTCATCTCGGTTCTCCGGCGGGCAACGGGTGGGGAGCGTGGCGTATTCGACGTGCGCGGCACTCCGAATCTTCATGCGCTGGCGGTGGCATCAACAGTGTCATTGGTCGTGGTTTGGAAAGGGGGGCGATCGCGTCAACCATCGTTCGCCGCGTTCGATTCGTCTTCCTCCGGCTTTTTGAGGAGAACTGCCAGCACGGGCGGCGTGATGATCGACGTCAGCAGTGACATCGCGACGATGATCGCGTAGATCTGGTTGGAGAACACCCCAGCCGCCAGGCCGAGGCTGGCAATCACCACGCCGACTTCGCCACGCGGGATCATGCCGACACCGACGATGGTCGCGCCGCGCGTCCCGAGCGCGAGCGCGCCGAGGAAGCCGCCGATGAACTTCGAGATCACCGCGACCACGGTCACGGTCAGCAGCATCCACAATGCGGCGCCGCTGGCGAATACGCTCAGATCAATCTTCGCACCAGTGATCACGAAGAAAAACGGCGTCAGCAACGCGAGCAGCGGTTGCATCTGCCGTTCGAGCTCCTCGCGCTGGTGCATTTCGGAGGCAATCATGCCGGCGAGGAACGCGCCAATGATGGCGGCAAGGCCAAATTCAGTCGACAAGAAGGCGAGACCCAGACAGATGGCCAGGGAGATCGTCAGCGGCGACATTGGATTGATGGGGCGGTCCAGCCAATGCGCGCGCCGACGCATCACTTCCGTGCCGACCCAGCCGATGACTGCTATGAAGCCAACCGCCTGCGCGAGCACCAGGACAAGACTGCCGACGTTGATGCCGCCGCCCCCTTGCAGCGAAGTGACCACGCCGAGCAGCAACATCGCGAGGATGTCGTCGATGACCGCGGCGCCGAGAATCACCCGGCTCTCTATGCGGCTCAGCACGCCGAGCTCCTGCAACACGCGTGCGGTGATACCCGCCGAAGTCGCCACGAACGCGGCGGCGACGAACAGCGACTTGACCCACTCGAAACCATTGCCGTGCGCCCACAGCGAGCCGAGCGCGAACGGCACGATCACGCCGAGTACTCCGACCAGGAAAGCGCTCTTGCCGACTTTCTTCAGATCGCCTAGCCGGGTCTCCAGTCCGACCGCGAACAGCAGCAACACGACACCGATTTCGGCAAGCACATCGAGCGGCGTGCCGGCGAGAATCTGCTCTGGCTTTATCCAGCCGAGTGCGGACGGGCCGATCACGCAGCCGGCGATGATCTCGCCTACAACGCCAGGAAGCTTCACGCGCTGCGCCAGCTCGGCCCCGATCTGCGCGGCGACGAAGATGGCGAACAGGGTCAACAGGATGGCGGCGGTCTCATGCATGCTCTTGCTTGTCCTTGTTGGTCGTCGCCGGCGTTGCGTCCGGTGGTGCTGGTTTTTTGACGAATCCGTGGCTTGATACGCGGGCGGTGTGTCGCACCAGCAGCGAACCGCGGTGCCGAAACTGTTGTCGGTATCGCCCTTCGAAAACTTGTGGCGAATCGAGTGTCGTGTGCGTGAAGGACAAGCGCGGATTGGACCTATCCGGTGTGCCCGAACGGGCCTTTCGCGCAGCGAACCCAGTGGATGCTACACGAAGAATACTGCGGTTCGAGCCCTTGCCGAGGTAATCGGATGCTGCGACGGAGCCGTTCGACGCTGCACTGCTGCCGTCGCTCGCGCATCAAAACATGAGTTCAAGTTCATCCCCGCAGCCCGTGAATTGCACCGCTTTGGAGGTGAAACCGGGCACCCGAGTAGCGGGTGGTGGCAGGTCGGAGCAGAATTCCGCAACTGGAACGCGCATCGGGCAATCGTGCGGCCACCCGCGGCGGTCACGGTCGATTCAACTTGGTCGCCGCCGCTTGACTGGACAGTGACATTCAACGCAATGGCGGCAGGTGCGGCCTGAGTGATGATCAATCACGACGAATGCGTCTGTTTCATGCTGCCATTCGCGGAGGGGATTCATCGCATCGTCGGCGCGGCGACTCAATCGGAAGAAGCTGAATTGCCTCACGCCAGCACAACGTCATAATCGGCTTTCTGGTATTTTTCTGGCAGGTTTCCTGTCTTGGCTGCGCTCATGTCGGCAATGGAAAAGCCGGTCTATCGTTTCGGCGAGTTTGAACTCGATCCGGAAGAACGCCGTCTGCTGGTTCGCGGCGAACCGGTAGCGCTGACGCCAAAGGTGTTCGACACCCTCGTGTTGCTGGTTGAGCGCGCCGGGCATGCGGTCAGCAAGGATGAGTTGATGCACGCGCTGTGGCCGCGCGGATTCGTCGACGAATCGAACCTGACCAAACACATCTGGCTGATCCGCAAGGCGCTGGGCGAGGCCGACCATGGCGGTCGCTGCATCGAGACCGTGCCCAAGTGCGGCTACCGATTCGTCGCGCCGGTGCAATGCATCGCACGCGAGGAAATCGCCCTCCGGCAGAGCATGGTGACGACGTCGCGCATGGAGGCTGCATCACTCGCGGTTTCCGAGCCGGGCGATTCTGCCAGCGCGGCCGCGTCTACCATTGTCGAACGGGGGATCGAGGATCGCCAGCGCCCTGTTGTGGGAGCGGTGCCTGCGGCGATGCCTCCAAGTCAATCTAGCGCGCCTTCCGGCGCTCCGACCAGAAGTGTCGTCTTCGGCTCCGCGTCGCGCCGCCGCGTATGGCTCGCCGCCCTCGGCGCTGGGCTCGCTGCCGTCGTCGTGCTGATCGCATGGCGCACCATGACGCAACAACCGTCGGCATTGCCAAACCGGACCCTCGGCACCGCCGTCGCAATCGTGGCGTTCAACAACCTTTCGCAAAATGCGAAGGATGCGTGGCTCGGGCCTGCGCTCGGCGAGATGTTGGCGACCGAGATTGCGGCCAGCGATCGGCTGCACGTGTTGCCCGACGAGCTGGTGCGTCCGGCGCGGGCCGATCTCGCCGTGCCGCTGGCCGGCGGCTATGCGGCGCAGAGTCTGGCCGCGTTGCGCACGCGCCTGGGCACCGACTATGTGTTGAGCGGCAGCTACCTCGTATCGGGCGCGGGCGAGCAGCCGCAATTGCGCTTGGATTTGTCCCTGCAGGACGCGCGTAGCGGCGCCGCGGTCGCCACGCTGACGCGTAGCGGTGCGGTCGCGGACCTGTCTGCGCTGGTAATCCAAGCCGGCGCCGTTTTGCGCGAAAAACTTGGCGCGCCATTGGTGAGTGGTAGTCAATTGCGTGAAGTGGCCGCGGCGCAGCCTCCGACTGCGGAGGTTGCGCGCCATGTCGGATTCGCGCTGGATGCGTTGCACAAGTACGACGCTGCGCGTGCGCGCGATGAATTGTTGCAGGCGATTGCGCAAGCGCCAGGCTACGCGCCCGCCTACATGTATCTGGCGCAGGCGTGGTCCGCGCTGGGCTATCGCGCCAAAGCGCTTGCAGCGTCGAAGCAGGCGATGGCGAACGCGCACGGCCTGCCTGAAGAACAACGTTTGCAGATTGAAACGCAGCAATATCGGATGCAGGCTGATCATTCAGGCACGGTTGAAACCCTGCGCAAGCTCGCTGCGCTGCGTGCGCACAATCCCGAGTACTCGTTGCAGCTGGTCGAGGCGCTGTGCGCGGCGGGAAAGCCTGATGAAGCTGCGCTTGTGCTGACGGCCCTGCACAAATTGCCGGGTATCGACGATGATCCGCGGGCCGAGCTCGCGGCGGTGAAGATTGCCAACGTGCGCGACGACGCGAAGGCGGCCGGCGCTCATGCGCAGCGTGCATTGCAGCTTGCGCAAGCGCGTGGCGATCCTGGCTTGATTGCCAACGCGCAGTTGCAATTGGGCATTGCGTCGGGCGATACCGCGACGGCGCAGTCTCTTCTGCGTCAGGCGGCGACTGATTATTCGCGCATTGGAAATCCGCACGGCGAAGCGCTGTCGTATCAGAATCTGGGCAATGTGCTGTTCGCCCGAGATCAGATTGCACCGGCGCGTGAAACCTATCAACACGCGATGACAATCTACCAGGGCATTGGCGATCTCGGCGGAGTTGCGGCGATCTACGACGAATTGACCCGCATGCTGTGGAGCGCAGGCGATCGTGATGGCGCGGAAACAGCCGTGCGCCAGTCGCTGCAGATTGCACGCGAGACCAACGATTTGGAGCGCCAGGCATGGAATTTGACCGGTCTGGCCACCTTGCTTGCCGACGAATCGGACAGCGACGAGGTGTCCGCAATGTACCAGCAGGCGATCGCTCTCGATGAGCAGGCAGGCATTCGCACACATCATGTGTATGCATTGGCGACTTACGGCGACCTGCTCCGGCAACGCGGCGAACTGGCGCAAGCAACACGGATCTGCAATGAGGCGCTGAAGGAGGTCAAGACCCTCAGTGACGCATGGTTGTTGGCCACCGCGGAGTTCGGGTGTGCCCAGACCGCGCTCGATCGCGGCGATGTCGATGCAGCAGTGACAAGTTTGAAAGCCATCGAGAAAAACGCAATCGCCTCCGGCGATACGTTCAACGCTGCCAATGCGCAATTGGTACTCGGCCAGATCGCGATGGGGCGACAGCAGTGGGCCGACGCGCGGGCGTTGCTGGAATCCTCGCTGCGCGGCTGGACGGTGAGCCAGGGATTCGCGGGGCAAGCCGTTAGCGAAAGTTTGCTGGCATTGTGTTACTCCGCACTTGGGGATACGGCCGCACGCGACAAGGCGGCGGCTCAAGCAACGACATTGCGTGGTCAGGTCAACCAGCGTGCGGAAGTCCTGCCGGTGGACCTCGCGCTGACCCAACTGCGGGGTGAAACGGGGGCGCGCGAGAGCGCCATCGACCGCTTGCGCGCGCTTGCCGACGACGCGGACAAACGGCGTTGGAAAGGGCTGGCGATGGAAGCGCGGCTGGCGGTGGTGCAATTGCTGGAGCGCGGAAATGATGCCGCTGCGACAAAGAAATCACGCGACGATCTCGCAGCGAGCGCGCGGCAGCTTGGCTTCGGCTGGGTAACGCAACGCCTTGCGATGGGCACCAATACGGATGCCCCGGTTACACGATGAGGCTGTCGGCGGTGCCAGCGTGCACGAGTGACCTCAAAATTGCGACGTGGCACTGCAATGCAGGGTGGCACTGCAGGCAGACTGCCCGCCGAGCTTTGCGATGATGCGTCGGGTCTGGAGGCAAGCGATGAGCGTGCAGCGGTGCGGCTGCGGGCTGTTGACGCTGATGTTGATGGCCTTGCTTTCATCGGCCACGGTGGCGTCGGTGCTGCAGGTGGGACCGGGCCAGGCGTACGCGAAACCGTGCGCCGCGATCGCGGCTGCGTCGACCGGCGACACGATCCAGATCGATGCCGCCGGCAGCTACGACGGTGACGTCTGCACGTGGTCGACCAGCGGATTGACTGTGCAGGGCATCAACGGCCGCCCGCATATCGACGCGGCTGGCCACAGCGCCCAAGGCAAGGCGATCTGGGTGATCGCCGGCGACGACACCACGATCGACAACATCGAGTTCTCCGGCTGCCGCGTGACCGACATGAATGGCGCGGGCATTCGCCAGGAAGGTAGCAACCTGACTGTGCGCAACGCCTACTTCCACGATAACGAGAACGGCATTCTCGCCGGTGACCACCTCAACAGCACGATCACCATCGAATACACCGAGTTCGCGCACAACGGCGCCGGCGACGGCTATTCCCACAACCTCTACATCAACCACGTCGCCACGTTGATCTTTCGCTACAACTGGTCGCACGGCGCGGTTGTCGGCCATCTTTTGAAGACGCGGGCGCTGCGCAACTTCATTCTCTACAACCGGCTCACCGGCGAGCCGGG
>JBDTWV010000080.1:0-8162 GCA_040006495.1 Dokdonella sp. | reverse complement strand
ATTTTATTCCGGCTTTATTACTCACAAGCGCAATCGCTGCCTCTGCAGCCATTGGGCAAGAAGTCGCGACTCGTTCTCTCGGCGACGTACTTGTTCAAGATCAAGGCATGGCCGAAATCGCCAATGGCTTGTACGCGAAAACAGCCGGAGCCAGCAATTCTTACGTGGCCGTTGGAAGTGCGGGTCAAAAGTCCATGCTTCAACAGTTGAAGGCGATTCGCGCGGGTATCCCCAAGACGGCGGATCACGCGCTGGTTATCGATGAGCTTATTGCCAGTCTAAGTGCGCCGGCCCAGCTCTATGGCGGCCAGGTTGTGAAAGAATACGGCGATTGTTCCGGGCAAAACCAATATGGCTTTGGTCCATTTTATGCGCAAGCCGGCGCGGGAGGCGGGTTCGGAGGAGGCCCATACGGCGCAAGTGGCATGGCCGTCAATAACGACACCTCATCCAACGCCGTAAACACGACAAATCACGTTCACGTGATCGTCCTTGATCGCAACGGGAACACCATTGGTGAACAATCCAGCACCCAGCACGGCAATACCGCAGCCGTGGCATCGACTTACACGACAGTACAACGTGGCTGTGACGCAAGCTCGAGTGCAACACTGACATGCCCAGGATCTTCAGTGCCGTCTGTTTCGGCATTTGCAATGAATCACAACAATTCATGCATTAGGAACTAATTGTCAGTCCGCTGGCGCGTCTGTTCGGGCGCGTCAGTGTGGATTTTTGGTTACGGAACCGCTTGGGTCGAAAGGCGCGGACAGCAACGTGGACCGACCGACATAAGTGCAGGCAGCAAACTCTGCTCTCGTCGCGGCGAGGACGCCACTGTACGCAGCCCGCGCAACGGACGGCTGACGGTAATCCGCTCCTCCGGCACCGCATAGCTAACCATTGGATCCGGCAGAATGTCCCGCCGCGCATCGCCCGACGGCTGGTCGGCAGTTTGCTACGAACGCCGACAAAGTCCCCACATGACTGTGGAAGTTTCTCAGACCTCCTGTGGAGCGCGATTCAGTGCGAGGTGGCGTGGTCCACGTCCTGCTGCAGTCGAAACGTAAGCAGCCTTATCCGAAATCAACCCTTGCGGCCCTCCCCTGAAGCAACAGCAGGTTTGTTTCGCAACACCAATACCTTTAACGCATTCAAGGCTTCGCTGAGGGCGTAGTCCTTCTCCACATCGCGATCCGCGGCGCGCGGCGTCGTCGGGCCATCAGTCTCGTCCGAGCCCTTGAGATGATTGCGCAAATCGCGTTCGCCGAACGATAGCGGCGGAGCGCCTTCGCGTGGACTCAGCGAGAGATCGGCCAGTGCGATATCCGGTTGGATGCCGGCGGCCTGGATCGAGATTCCGCTCGGCGTGTAGTAGCGCGCGGTGGTGATTTTCACCGCGTGATCGGCATCGAGTGGCAGCACGGTCTGCACCGAGCCTTTACCGAATGAGCGCCGACCCATCAGTAGCGCGCGATGGTTGTCCTTCAAGGCACCGGCAACGATCTCGGCGGCGGATGCAGTGCCATTGTCGATCAGCACGACCAGTGGCGCACCATTGAGCAGGTCGCCCGGGGTCGCACGGAACTTGAGATCCGATTCCTTCAGGCGTCCGCGCGTCGTCACAATCACGCCGCTGTCGAGAAACTCGTCGCTGATCTCGACCGCCGATGTCAGCAAACCGCCCGGATTGCTGCGCAGGTCCAGCACCGCACCGCGCAAAGGTGCCTTGTTCTCAGCCTGCAGGCGCTCGATGCGCTTGCGCAGCTGGCCACCGGTGTCCTCCTGAAATTGGCTCACGCGAAGGTACGCGTAACCGGATTCGAGGAGCCGCCCGCGCACGCTGGCAACGCGGATCACTTCACGCTTCATCGTGATGTCGACAGGAACCGTCTGCTTTTCGTGGAGCACGTTCAGAGTGATGCTGCTGCCGGGCTTGCCGCGTAGCGACGCGACTGCGCCATTGAGATCGTCTGCCTGCACCACCTTGCCGTCGATGCGCAGGATGACGTCGCCCGCCTTGATGCCGGCGCGCTCGGCCGGTGTGTCATCGATAGGCGCGACCACGCGCAAGCTACCTTCGACCTGCACGACCTCGATGCCGAGACCTTCGTAATTGCCGGTCGTGTCCTCGGTCAGGTCCTGCAACTGATCTTTTTCCAGATACTCGCTGTGCGGGTCGAGGCCGGCGAGCAGGCCGCGGATCGCACCCTGCATCAACCGGTGATCGTCGACGTCGTCGACATAGGCCTGTTTGACCAGGCTATAAACCGCGGTGAACGTGCGCAGGTCCCTGAGGTCGACGCTGTCCTTGCCGGGCACTGCAACCTTTGCCGCTGCGGGCGCTGCGGCGTCGGCAGGCAATTCAGCTGGCACGGGCGGATCGGCCAAGGCCGTCACGCAGGCGAGTCCGAGCAGGAGTCCAGGCAAAAACACGAACGAGGGGTGGAAACGCATCGGATAGACCTCTTGGCAAGGGCGCGAGTTTAGCGCCCGCGTGGTGGGTGCGGCGTTATCGTGCGACCGCATCGGGCGCTGACAGTTCGTCACGCGCACGGCGGCAGCAGCGCCGTCGAGCGGGATGCGGCCGATCGCGATTGCGCAAAGGCATCGCGCTTGGTCGTGTTTCCACCTGACCACGCCCGCGGCGGGCGGCTATTTCAGCCATCCGCGCGGATCGACCGGCTGCCCTTTCGCGCGCAGTTCGAAGTAGACCCCGGCCGTCTTCTGGCCACCGCTGGCGCCACTGGTCGCGATCGTCTCGCCGGCGTTGACCCAATCGCCGACATCCTTGAGCAAGGTTTCGTTGCAGCCGTAGAGACTCAGATAGCCATCGCCGTGATCGACGATGATGAGCAGGCCGTAGCCACGCATCCAGTCGGCAAACACCACACGGCCATGCGCAATCGCATGCACGGCGCTACCGGTCTTCGCCGCGAGCAGCACGCCGCTGCTGCGCCGCCCGGATTCGTCGGCGGCAGCAAACCCGGTGACGATCTTGCCTTGCAGCGGCCATGCGAGCTTGCCACGCGCGGACGCGAACGGCGCCTCGCCGACGAGCTGCTTGGGAATGTCGGCGAATACGTCGCGCAGTCGTTCGAGCAATTCGTTGAGTGCCGTCTCGTCCTTGCCGAGTGCGGCGATGCGCGCGCCCTGATCCTTGAGCTTCGCGTCGATCGCGGCCACCAGTTGCGCGCGCTCGACGCGTTCGGCTTCGAGCTTCTTCGTCTCGACATCGCGCGCATCGCGCGTCGCGACGAGCTCCTTCTTCGTCGCCAGGATCGCGTCCTGGACAGCGGCCAATCGCTGCAGGTCGGCACGCAATTTCTCAATCCGACCCACCTGCGCGCGCTGGAAGTAGCGGTGGTAGGCGAGCACGCGCGCAATCGCGGCGACATCGTCCTGCTGCAACAGCAACTTCAGCTCTTCGTTGTGCCCGAGCGCGTACGCCGAGCGCAGCAATGCGGCCAACCCTGTGCGTTGCGCCTTCAGCGTGGATTCGAGGCTGGTGCGTTCGACGTTGAGCTGGTCGAACTGCGCCTGCTGCTCGGCGACCTTGTCGTCCAACGCATGCGCTTCCTTGGCGATCACCGCAAGCGTCGTCTCTTTTTCGCGCAACGTGTTCGCCGCATCGCCACGTTGCCCGGTGGTCGCGTTCTGCTGCGTGGTCAGCACCTTGATCTGCGTCCGTATCGCGTCGAGCTTGACCTTCGCTTGCTGTTCCTGCGCGGTGCGCTGCGCTTGGTCCAGGTCCTGCGCACGCGCGCCGACGACGAGCCCGACGGCCAGAACCAGCGCCGCACCAATGCGTAGCGCACGTGCCAATGCGACCGCGTTCGCACGCATGGGCCGGTGCGCACCAAGATCGCGCAGCGCGTGCGGAGACATGGCCGCGTGCACTACAGGAACTGGACCAGGCTGCGCCCGCTCATCTCTTCAGGCTGCGCCAATCCCATCAGCGCGAGCACGCTCGGGGAGAGATCGCGCAACGCGCCGGGCTGCAACGTCGCGCGGCGACCGACGTATACCAGCGGCACCGGCCCGACCGTGTGCTGCGTATGCGGCACGCCGTTGTCGTCCAGCATCTGTTCCAGATTGCCGTGATCTGCGCTGATCAGCATCTCTCCGCCGCTGTCGATGATCGCCCGGCTGATCGCACCGAGGGCATGATCGACCGCCTCGGCCGCCTTGATCCCGGCGGCTTCGATACCGCTGTGGCCGACCATGTCAGGATTGGCGATGTTGCAGACGATGAAATCGAACCGCTGCGAAACGATCGCGTCGACCAGCCGTTCGGTGAGTTCAGGGCAGCTCATCTCTGGCTGCAAGTCGTAGGTCGCGACCTTAGGGCTCGGAATCAGGATGCGCTCCTCGCCGGCGAAAGGCGCTTCGCGGCCGCCGGAGAAGAAGAACGTCACGTGTGCGTATTTTTCGGTCTCGGCGATGCGCAGCTGGGAAAGCCCGAGCGAGGCAAGGTATTCGCCAAGCGTGTCATGCATCGATTGCGGCGCGAAAGCGATTGCCGTCGCGGCGAGGCCCTTTTCGTATTCGGTCAAGGTCACGAAGGCACACAGCGCGATTTTGCGTGAGCGCGCGAATCCCGCGAAATCCGTATCGAGGAATGCATGCGACAACTCGCGCGCGCGATCGGAGCGATAGTTCATGAACACGATTGCGTCGCCATCCTCCACGCGCACTCCGTCGCCGATCACGGTCGGCTGCACGAACTCGTCGTTATCGCCGCGCGCATACGCATCACGCAAAGCGTCGAGCGCACTCTCCGCGTGGAAGTCGGCACGCGCATCGGCGATCGCATCGTAGGCCAGCTTGACCCGATCCCAGCGTTTGTCGCGGTCCATTGCGTAGTAGCGACCGCTGACCGTCGCGATCGTCGCGTTGCCAAGCGCATGGCAGCGCGCAGCGAGCCCACGCAAGCTCGGCTGCGCACTCCGCGGCGGCGTGTCGCGACCATCGAGGAACGCATGCACCGCGACGCGCGCTACACCGCGACGCGCAGCCAGATCGAGCAGCGCGTGGATGTGATTTTCCTGGCTGTGCACGCCGCCGGGGCTGAGCAAGCCGAACACGTGCAGGGTGCCACCGCTCGCGTTGACCGCATCGCATGCACCGCACAATGCTGGATTCTCGCCAAAGCTGCCGTCTGCGATCGCCGCGTCAATGCGGGTCAAGTCCTGGTACACGATGCGTCCGGCGCCGATATTCATGTGCCCGACTTCGGAGTTGCCCATCTGCCCCTCAGGCAATCCAACGTATTGGCCATGCGTCTGCACCAGCGTATGCGGATATCTGGCGAGCAGGCCATGCCAGTTCGGCAGATCGGCCAGTGCAATCGCGTTGTGTTCGGTTTCGTCGCGATGGCCCCAGCCATCGAGGATCAGCAACAGGACAGGTTTCGGACGCGCCACGTGGTTCATTCCCGAAGTCTCAGGTGGACGCCAATGCTAGCGGAACGCGCGATTGCCCGTCGTCGAAGCGACCTTCGTCGCAGCACTAAACCCTTGCGTGCGCGAACGCATCAAAACCCGCGTACCCCATTCAGCTGGAGAATCGCATGCATCGCACGCTCACCCTGTCCGCCCTCTGCCTCTTGCTGTGCCTCCCCGGCAGCGTGTTCGCGCGCGGCATCGATGTCGACAAGGTCAATGGCTCGATTCGCATCGAAAGCGGCCAACAGGCCGGCAACCTCAGCACCGTCAACGGGTCGATCCGTATCGCCGACGGAGCCAGCGCGGCAAAGGTATCGACCGTCAACGGCGGTATCGATCTCGGCGAGCACGCGAATGTCGACTCGCTGGATACCGTGAACGGGTCGCTGCGTCTCGGCGCTGGCGCAAAAGTCGCCACGACGATTTCCGCGGTCAATGGCAGCGTCACCCTCGGCAAGGGCGCCGACGTCAGCGGCCATGTATCGAACGTCAACGGGCGCTACACACTGGACGCCGCGCATATTGGCGGCGGCATCGAAACCGTGGGCGGCGATATCGAGATCGGCGCTGACTCACGCGTGGAAGGCGGTATCGTCGTCAACAAGCCGCATGGGTGGTCCTGGAATCAGCCGCGCAAACCCCGCATCGTTATCGGCCCGCGCGCGGTCGTCATCGGCACCCTGGAGTTCCGCCGCGACGTCGATCTGTTGGTCAGCGACAGCGCGAAGGTCGGCACCGTGGTCGGAGCGACCGCGCAGAAATTTTCTGGCGATCAACCCTGAGTTCGCGGCTGCCGATTGCGTCTGCGCGCGCGGCGAATGGGTCCGCGAAAAGCATGAGCGGCCCGCGAGAGCGCTAGAATCGCGAGGTCCACGCCAAGGAATATTCCATGTCCCCGCTCGTTCTTCGTAGCGCACTCACCGCGTCGCTGATCCTGCTCCTCGCCGGCTGCCAGCCGCAGGAGCCCGCCCTTTCGGCACACAACCCCGCGCCGCCGAAACCGGCGCCGGTCGTGCCGACCACGGACGGTCACTATTCAGGCGCGATCACTGCGGAGGATTTCGCGGCACGCCTGAAGAAAGTGTCATCGGACGAATTCGAGGGCCGCAAGCCTGGCACGCTCGGCGAGCGCATGACGACGGCGTGGATCAAGGACCAGTTCCAGCAGATCGGCCTTAAGCCCGGCAACCACGGCAAGTGGGCGCAGACCGTGCCGATGGTCGAGACGACGTTGGACGATCCCGACCAGGTCGTGGCAACCGTGAACACCGACAGCGGCGCAGAAACGTTCGCTTATCGCAAGGACATGACCATCGGCTCACTCGACGCGAGTCCGGCGGTCGACGTCAAGGACTCGGATATCGTCTTCGTCGGCTACGGCGTCGACGCGCCGGAATACCAATGGAACGACTACGCCGGCATCGACGTAAAGGGCAAGACCGTCGTGATGCTGATCAACGATCCGGGCTGGGGCAACCACGACGACAGCCTGTTCAAGGGCCGTGCGCTGACCTACTACGGCCGCTGGACGTACAAGTATGAAGAAGCCGCGCGCAAGGGCGCCGTCGCGTGCCTGATCGTGCACGATACCGCAGCCGCGAGTTATCCGTGGGGCGTTGTCGTCAACAGCTGGGCCGGCGCACAGGACTCGCTGCCGGCCAGCGAAGACCCGGCACCTCGCCTCAGCGCCGCCGGCTGGCTGACCACGCAAGCGGCCCAGCGCCTGTTCGCGAAAGCCGGCAAGAATTTCGATGAATTGAAGACGAGTGCGGACATCCGCGGTTTCACGCCGACCGACCTGCATGCGACGCTGTCGGTCAGCTTCAAGAACACGATCACTCACTCAAGCTCGGAGAACGTGCTCGGTTATATTCCCGGCAGCACACGTCCGGATGAAGTGGTGGTGTATTCCGCGCACTGGGATCATTTCGGCAAGGACCCGAAACTTGTGGGAGACCAGATCTACAACGGCGCGGTCGACAACGGCACCGGCATCGCTGGCCTGCTCGAGATCGCAGAGGCGTTCGCGCACCAGAACCCGCCGCCCGAGCGCTCGGTCCTGTTCCTTGCCGATACGCTGGAGGAGGCCGGTCTGCTCGGCTCGCGCTACTACGTGACGCACCCGGCATTCCCGCTCGACAAGACCGTCGTCGATATCAACATGGATGCGCTGCCGATCGCGGGGCCAAGCAAGGACATCGCGGTGATTGGGTGGGGCGAGTCGCAAGTGGACGATTACATCAAGGACGCAGCCACTGCCGAAGGCCGCACGATCGTGCCCGACGACGCGCCAGAAACCGGCTTCTTCTTCCGCTCCGACCAGCTCAACTTCGCCAAGCTCGGCGTGCCGGTGCTGTACGCGCGTTCCGGATTCAATTTAGTCGACGGAGGCGAGGAAGCGGGTCGCAAGGCCTACGCCGACTACACCAACAACCATTATCACAAGCCGAGCGACAACTACGACCCAAACTGGGATTTCCGCGGCGTGATCGAAGACATCAAGGCGTTCCATGCGGTCGGCAAGAAGCTCGCCGATGAAACGACATTCCCGCAATGGAAAGCCGACGCTGATTTCCAGCGGCCAATGCCACACAAGTGAAGTGGCCGGCGGAATCGCCTGGCGAGAGCGGTGGCGGGCTTCGATTGTGGGAGCGGCGGAAGCCGCGATGCTCGCCGCGCCCGGCTACCGCACAGCGGTCGCCTGATCATAAAACT
>JBDTWV010000079.1:0-8179 GCA_040006495.1 Dokdonella sp. | reverse complement strand
GCACGCGCACGCGCGGACGCATGAGCTGCCCGGCCGTATTCCGCGCGCCGTGGGGCGGCGGCATCCGCGCGCCGGAGCATCACTCCGAAGCGAACGAACATCTGTTCACCAACATTCCCGGCCTGCGCGTCGTGATGCCGTCCTCGCCCGGTCGCGCCTACGGCCTGTTGCTCGCCGCGATCCGCGATCCGGACCCGGTGATCTTCTTCGAGCCGAAGCGCATCTATCGCCAGTACAAAGAAGAAGTGCCCGACGATGGCGAGGCGCTGCCGCTCGACGTCTGCTTTGTCCTTCGCGATGGCAGCGATGTGACCCTGGTCACCTGGGGCGCACAGGTCAAGGAAACGCTCGAAGCGGCCGACGCGCTCGCCGAACAGGGCATCAGCGCCGAGGTCATCGATGTCGCGACGTTGACCCCACTCGACTTCGACACCATTCGCGAATCGGTGCAGAAGACCGGCCGCTGCGTGATCGTGCACGAGGCGCCGCGCACCGCCGGGTTCGGTGCCGAAATCGCCGCGCGCCTGGCCGAGGAAGCCATGTACGACCTCGTCGCTCCTGTCGAACGCGTGACCGGCTACGACACGCATATCCCGCTGTACCGGCTGGAAATGAAATACCTGCCGAGCGTCGAGCGTATCGTCGCCGCCGTGCAGCGCACGCTGGCGGTGAGCTAGGCGCCGCCGCAGGGTCGACATGACTGTCATCGCGAACATCCTGATCGGTCTCGTCGCCCTGCTGCACGTTTATTTCCTCGTGCTCGAGATGTTCCTGTGGGACAGGCCGTTCGGCCGCAAGGCATTCGGGCTGACGCCAGAGTTCTCAGCCGCCTCGAAGAGGCTGGCGGCGAATCAGGGCCTGTACAACGGATTCCTCGCGGCTGGCCTCGTCTGGGGGCTTTGTCTCGGTCCAGCAGGGTGGCATGTCGACATTTTTTTCCTGTCCTGCGTGATCATCGCCGGCCTTTACGGCGGTTTCACGGTCAATCGCAAGATTTTTTTCGTGCAGGCATTGCCGGCGCTGTTGGCGTTGATTGCGCTGCACTTCCACTGATCCGCGGCGCCAGCCGGCGCCCGCTACGACGAGTCCACTCATGGCCGACATCAAGACATTCCATCTACCCGACCTCGGTGAAGGCCTGCCCGACGCTACGATCGTCGAATGGCTGGTCGCCGAAGGCGGCTCCGTGAAACTGGACGAGCCAATGGTCTCGATGGAAACCGCGAAGGCTGTCGTTGAAGTGCCCTCGCCGTATTCCGGAAAGCTCGTGAAAGTCCACGGCGGCGCCGGTGACGTAATCGCAACCGGTGCGGCGCTGGCCGAATTCGAGCTCGATGCATCGATGCCGCAGCGCGCCGAGGCCGAGACCACGGGGCACCATCACGCGCCGCCGAAAGCGGCTGCAGCCACTGCAGCGCCGGCCCATGGCGCCGGATCGCCGGCACCGGATCGCGCCGGTGTCGTGGCGTCCGATGAAGGCGGCGAGATCGTTGAGAATGACGACGCCGGCCGCGCCGACGAAGGCACCGTGGTCGGAGCCATGGAATCGAGCAATCGCGTACACGCCGAGCAAGCGACCGGCAGCGGCGGCGTCAAGGCGGTTCCTGCAGTGCGCGCATTGGCGAAGAAGCTCGGCGTCGACCTCACACGCGTCAGCCCGAGTGGCGCTGGCGGCGTAGCGACGTTGAAGGATGTAAAGGACGCGGCCGCAGCTGGGACCGCGCGGGTCGGCTCAGCTGGCAGCGGCGCACGCAGCGCGGCACCAGGCATGCAGGCTGGCTCCAACTCCTCAGCCGCTGTGCGCGCAGCCGCTCCCGCGCCGCGCAGCGATGATCAGCGCACCACGGTTTCGGCTGCCGGCAAACCGATGCGCACAACGCCGCCGACCGTTCACGCGAGCGGCCAGCCGGAACAACTCAAGGGCGTGCGCCGCAACATGGCGCGTGTGATGGCCGCTGCGCATGCCGCCGTCGTGCCGACGACCTTGGTCGACGACGCCGACCTGCACGCATGGATCGGCAAGCAGGACATCACCGCGCGACTGATCCGATCCATTGTGGCGGCATGCAAGGCAGTGCCGGCGTTGAACGCCTGGTTCGATGGGCAAAACCTTACCCGCACCATGCATCCGCACGTCGACATCGGTATCGCGGTTGACACCGACGACGGCTTGTTCGTTCCTGCGCTGCGCAACGCCGACGTCCTCGATGCTGCGGGTATCCGCGCAGCGATCAAGCGTTTGCGTGCGCAGGTCGAAGACCGCAGCATTCCGCCGTCCGAACTCAGCGGACATACGATCAGCCTGTCCAACTTCGGCATGTTCGCCGGGCGCTACGCGACGCCCGTGGTGGTGCCCCCAACCGTCGCAATCGTCGGTGCAGGCAAGCTTTGCCACGACGTGGTCGCGGTGATGGGCGGCATCGAAGTGCATCGGCGCATGCCGATCTCGCTGACGTTCGACCATCGCGCCGCCACAGGTGGCGAGGCAGCGCGCTTCCTCAAGGCGTTGTTGGATGATCTCGCGCAACCCCATTAAGGAGACCACTCAAGAGGCTCAGCCTGGGGGTTTTGTTACGCTCCAGCCACGCTTGAGCACGGCCCTGGAATAGCGTGGAAGTGCGGCGGGTCGAGCGAAGTAGCGCGAAATCGAGTCATCGCGTTGTCCGCCTCAAACCTTATGCAAGCGCGCACCCCATCGGGGGGGTGCGCGCAGGTTCGTCAACCTTCGTCGCTGTTCGACTTGACCTTTGCAGGCTCTTTCGGCTCCGCGGCGCGCTCTTCCTTGTGTTCCGCCTCGGTCGGCGTGTCGCCCACTTCGTGAAGCGTCAACGGACTGTCGAGGAGCGGTTGCGGATCAATACGCGCGCCCATCCAGCGAATGCCCAAGTGCAGATGCGGACCGCTGGCTCGACCGGTGCCGCCCACTTTGCCGACTTCCTGGCCGCGCTTGACCTTGTCGCCCGGTTTGACGTCGAGAGCGGATAAATGGAAGGTCTCGCTGATCATGCCGTCACCGTGATCGATGAACACACTCTTGCCGGTCAGGAAGTATTCCTCCGCAGCGAGCACCGTGCCATCGGCAATCGCCTTGACGGGCGTCCCTTCCGGGATCGGATAGTCGCGGCCGGTGTGCTGGCTCTGCAATGTATCGTTGAACGTTCTGATGCTGCCGAAATCATCTTCGTTGCGCGTCAGCGGCGTGGCTGGGGCCCCGAGCGGTAGAGAAAACTCGGGATCGCCGGGCTTGGCGGCGAAAAACTTGAGCAGCGCTGTACGTTCGTGCTGCTCGCGCTTCTGGTTATCGGGAGATACCTTGATGTAGGTGTCGTTCGGCAACGTTACCTTCAGAGTGGGCCACTCCACCTTCGATACGATAGCGACCCCTTTGTGCTGCTTGCCGTCCTGGTCACGCACCGTGATCGGGTGCCGACCGATCTTGGCCTCGATGTCCATTGGGAAATAGCAGACCGAGTCGACCGACGGATAAACCTTCCCATCCATGCCGCAGCTTTTCGCGGCGAGACCGGGCCACCGGCCGACTTCGCCGGGTTTCAGCGCGACGCTTTTCGATGGAGTGGCCGCAGCGGCGTGCTTGGCCGGTTTGGTTTTCGCGGACGCGTCGGTCGCCAAGACGGCCAGAGCGGTGAACAGCATTGTGCGAGCAATCATCATTCGATTCCCTCCATCGAAGCAGTGGCAGTCACGGCAAGATGCCGTATCGATGCTGAACATGAACCACGCAGGCGTGGCTCAACCCGAACGGGCCGCAGCGAGATGTTCGAATCCACTGACGATTGGGATATCGTAGTTGGCTGGAGCACACCGGCGAGTCGCCGGTCGATCAGCACGTTTAGCCTGAATACTGAAATCGAGCTTCGCACCGTGTATCATGCGCGGCCTTGATACATCCCTCCATCCGTATAGAAGGATATACGCCTCGATGAGCAGCACCCTCTTCACCTCCGAATCGGTCTCCGAAGGCCATCCGGACAAAGTCGCCGACCAGATCTCCGACGCGGTCCTCGACGCGATCCTCGCGCAGGATAAACGTGCGCGCGTGGCCTGCGAAACGATGGTCAAGACCGGCGTCGCGATTGTCGCCGGCGAGGTGACCACCAGCGCTTGGATCGATCTCGAAGCGCTGACCCGCAAGGTCATCGTCGACATCGGCTACAACTCGTCCGAAGTCGGGTTCGACGGCGCGACCTGCGGCGTCTTGAACCTGATCGGCAAGCAATCGCCGGACATCAACCAGGGTGTCGACCGCAAGAACCCGGAAGACCAGGGCGCGGGCGATCAGGGCCTGATGTTCGGCTATGCGACCAGCGAGACCGACACGTTCATGCCCGCCGCGATCCATCTGTCGCATCGGCTCGTCGAACAGCAGGCGAAAGTGCGCAAGAAGAAGAACTCGCCGCTGTCATGGCTGCGCCCGGATGCGAAGTCGCAGGTCACCCTGCGCTACGAGAATGGCAAGGCGGTTGCGATTGATGCGGTCGTGCTGTCGACCCAGCATGATCCGTCAGTCAAGCAGAAAGACCTGGTCGAGGCCGTGCGTGAGCACATCCTCAAGCCGGTGCTGCCCGCGAAATGGCTGCATAAGGGCACCAAGTTCCACATCAACCCGACCGGCAAGTTCGTAATCGGCGGACCCGTGGGCGACTGCGGCCTGACCGGGCGCAAGATCATCGTCGACACCTACGGCGGCTGGGCGCGCCACGGCGGCGGCGCGTTCTCGGGCAAGGACCCGTCTAAGGTCGATCGTTCTGCAGCGTACGCGGCGCGCTATGTCGCGAAGAACATCATCGCGGCCGGCATCGCCGACCGTTGCGAGGTTCAAGTGAGCTACGCGATCGGCGTTGCACATCCGACCTCGATTTCGGTGACGACGTTCGGCACCGGCAAAATCAGCGACGACCAGATCGAAAAGCTGATCCGCGCGCATTTCGACCTGCGTCCATACGGCATCCTCAAGATGCTCGATCTGGTGCATCCGATGTATCAGGCAACCGCGAGCTACGGCCACTTTGGTCGCGCGCCGCAGGAAGTGACATTGGCCAACGGCGAGAAATTCACCGCGTTCTCGTGGGAAAAGACCGACAAGGCCGAAGAACTTCGCAAGGCTGCAAAGCTGAAGTAATCGCAACCCAGTTCCGCCGATAGACAACGGGCCGCCTCGCGCGGCCCGTTCTATTTTCTTTTCATGGACGCATGCGGTTTGCACAAGCGCAGGTGCCGTCGATCGCCACGACGGTGCGGTAGGCGAAGTCTGCGGCTGCTCGATCCGCCCGAACATAGGTCGTCACCTGTCCGTCTGGGACGAAATCCATGAGCGCCTTCCAGCGAGTTCGTTTGAACACCGCTGTCGCGCAATTGCGGCGAACTTCCGACCCTTGGTGGATTGAAGTAGCCTTGGTGCTTACTTGAGATCCGCCGTCAGAGACTGCGGATCCGCATTGCACCTACACAGGGGTCCCGTCATGTCATCGAAACCCGTCCTGCGCGCACTGCTTTGCGCGTCGCTCTTTGCCATGACTGCCATCGGGTTAGGCGCGCAGAGTGCCCGCGCCGAGGGCCGCATCGAGCCGCCGCTTGAACTACTCTACGCGCCGGACAATCAACTCGTAGCTGGAACCCTGACCGAGATCAATCCGGCCGGTCGACTCGTGTTCCGACGCGATGAAGTGCTGAGTGGCCGCAACAAGCCACCCGCGCAGATTGACGTGCGCGTTTCGCAATCCACTTTATCCACGGTCACTCTGGGTCAGCGCTACATCTTCGGCTATTCGGCGCAGCGCAACGATCCACGTGACCCGACTCGCATCATCGCCAATCCCGATGGTCCGATCTTGATCACAAGCATCGGACTCGAGCCCGCGCTGTTCCACGACACGCCTGCCGTGCGCGCCGTCTTGAAGGCTGGCAGCAGCGAGCGCGGACGTGAGTCAAAGCGAACGTTCGATCTGCTGATGCAGGCGCTGGCTGGCCCTGATCCGCAGTTGCAAAATCTGGCTGCAGGCGAGATCGCACAGGGGCCGGAGATCGGCGAACGCCTGCGCCAGAGCGGGCAATCCATCGTCGAGAAAATCGCGCGCGATCCGCACACGCCACCCGGAGTGCGCGCATCGTTGATCCAAAGCGCATCCGAGCGACCGCGTGACCTGGGGGATTGGTGGCAGGCCGCTGCCATCGAAGTAGTGACAACTACGCCTGTAGACGGATATGCTGACATGCCTTCAGACCCAACGGGATTGGTGCTGGTGGCATTGGATGCGCTGGACAAGCACGCGATCACGCTTCCGCCGGACGCGCTCAAGCGTTGGGTCTGGAGCGCAAATTCGTCGCTATCCGAGCATGCATGCTTGAACTTGCGGCGGGAATCGCCGGCACTGGAACGAACAGCGATCACGGATGCGCTGGCCGATCCAAAATTGCCGACGAACACCCGCCAGTTTCTGAACGATCATCTGCGTCGACTCGATCTGCTGGATAAGCGGCTGAGGGCACAGAAGGATGGAACCGATCGATCGTGATCTCGGTGGTGGAATGACGGCCAGCCATCGCCGGGGAATCAAAACGCCGCTCGCACTGGGGAATCTCAAAATGTCTTTACGCCACCTACCGGCCGCGCTCGGCGCGGCCAGTCTGCTATTAATCGGTATTGGCGCCGCGCATGCGGCCGATACCAGCCCGACGATCATCCACGCCACGCGGTCTGATCTTTCCGCGCCGATGCGCGATATTCTCAAGACCCTGCCGCCGCAAGCGCCACTCGGAACTGAAGAGGAGCCGTACCTGGTTCCGAACATCCTGCTCAAACCGAACCACCGCCAGAGCTCGCTGGTCCCCGACTACAGCGCAATTCAGCGCCAGGCGACCGGCATTCCGGCACCGCTGGTCGATCTCGCATTCGACGGCATCACATCGTTGACGTCCGGTTGCGGTTGTCTGCCGCCCGACACCAATGGCGACGTCAGCGATCTGCACTATATCCAGTGGGTGAATTCGTCCTGGCAGATTTTTGATAAAGGTACCGGTCTACCGAACCCGGCTACGCTTACGCCGAAACCCGGCAATTCGTTCTTCGCCGGCTTCGGCGGCAAGTGCCAATCCACCAATTCCGGCGATCCGCTCGCGCTGTGGGACCCACAGGCCAAGCGTTGGGTCATGAGCCAATTCGTCACCAGTGCGCCCTATGCGCAATGCGTCGCGGTATCCCAGACTTCCGACCCGCTCGGCGCCTACTATCGGTATGAGTTCAACTGGCCGATCTTCGGCGACTACCCGAAGATGGGCGTGTGGACCGACGAGAGTGGCAGTCAGGACGCCTACCTGCTGATCACGCATGAGTTCAACGCGGCCAGTTCGTTCCAGGGTGCCGCCTTGATCGCGATGCAGCGCGACAAGATGCTGGTCGGCGATCCGACTGCGGCGATGCTGCGGTTCCCGGGCTACGATGCGTACGGCGTACAGCCGATCAACCTGACCGGCCAACTGGCGGCGCCGGCCAACGCGTGCCCGTCGTTCGTGCACTTCGATTCGAACACCAACGACTACCTGTTCTGGGACATGTGCCTCAACTGGGCCACGCCTTCGAGCAGCACGATCACCTCGACGACGGGCGCAACCCGCGTCGCCAGCCAGCCTTTCGCACCGTACTACGACAATGTGCCGCAGAAAGGCACCGCGAACGGTCTGAATTCGTTCGGCTCCAATATGATGTACCGCGCCAATGCGCGTGCATTCCCGGCCAATGCGCCGACGCGCATCTCGCTGGTGGTCAATCACACCGTGCAGGGCAACGTGCAACAGGCGGGCGTGCGCTGGGTGCATTTTGACCTCGATGACCATGGCACGAATCCTGCGCAAGCAACCGCACTCGACAAGTGGATCGTCGACCAAGGTACCTATGCGCCAGACGCGACCAACCGTTGGATGGGCGGTATCGCGATCGACGGCAGCGGCAACATCGGCGTGGGCTACTCCAAATCCGATGCGACGATCAATCCGCAGATCGACATCAGCGGCCGCACCCTCGGCGATGCGGCGGGTACGCTGCGCGACGAACAAGCCTGCACGCCAATCACCACCGGCTCACAGACCAGCAGCAGCAACCGCTGGGGCGACTATTCGTCGATGAGCGTCGACCCGGTCGACCAGTGCACGTTCTATTTCACCA